>JBKGYB010000073.1:0-8494 GCA_046546295.1 Opitutales bacterium
CGGAAAACTGACCGATTCCGCCGCTGCCCTCAAAGAAAGCGTTTAGAGGCCAGCCGCAACCCCTGCCTCGCGGCACGACGCGCGGCGAAACGGATCGAATTATTGGATGCGACCGAGAGCGAACTCAAAAAGATCGGCGCGGCCATCGCCCGCGAGAGGCGCCCCCTGCGCGGAGCCGACAAAATCGGCCTGCGCATGGGCAAAATCATCAACAAATACAAAATGAACAAGCACTTTGAGCTGGAAATCACCGACACGGCCTTCACTTGGAAGCGCCGGGAGGACAAAATCGCCGCCATCAAAACCGCGTAGCCAGTGGCCGGAAACCGAAAATTCACGCCATTCCCGCCTGTGTATCAGGCCTCGGCGGCGATTGATGAAGTGAAGTTCAGTTTGGGAGACATTTTGCGCCGCGCAAAATGTAGCTTGCCCGCATTGCGGGCAAGGGGGAGGCACGATGGATGTCGCCGACCGGAGGCACGGAAGGTGGCGGGAGCATCCTGCTCGCGTCGTTATGCTACGCTCGGGAGCTGGAAGCTCCCGCTACTGCGCGCAACGAAAACCAAGATTCGTGGTCGCCGAATCCGGGGTATTGGAAGTACGGGCGCCCAAGCGGTAGCGGTTGCAATAACTGGCATGGCATAAAAACGACCCGCCTTTCATGACACGGCATTCACCGCTTTCCGGCCCTTTCGGGTTCCAACGTGTTTCCCTGCAATCACGGACGTGCCAAGTCGGACTAAACCAATCCCCGACCCACTCCCAGACGTTGCCCACCATATTATAAAACCCCCATTCATAGCGCCGGAACGCCCGCACCGGCGCGGTCCATGCATAGCCGTCCTCCGCGGAATTGCGGTATGGGAAATCCCCCTGCCAAACATTACAACGATGGTTGCCTCCGGGCTCCAACTCATCGCCCCACGGAAAAAGGCTTTGTGTTTTCGGCCCCCGGGCCGCGTATTCCCATTCCGCTTCCGTGGGCAGCCGCTTGCCCGCCCATTTCGCATAAGCCGCCGCGTCATTCCAGGATACACTCACTACGGGATGATCCATCCGTTTCTTGATGTTCGAGCCCGGGCCTTCGGGCTTGCGCCAGTGCGCTCCATCCACCGCATACCACCATTGCAGGCCCTGGACGGTCTTGGTGTCGCGCAGCTTCCGCCGCTTTGAGGACGGCAGCTGCCCGATAAAGACAAAGGCCCAGCCAAAGCGCTCTGACTCGGTCTTATACCCCGTTGCTTCGACAAAAGCGGCGAATTGTTCATTGGTGACAGCGGTCGCATCCAGCCAAAACGGGTCCAGAGTAACTTCACGGACGGGCCCTTCACCATCATCTTTCCAAGCTTCAGGGCCCTCATAGCCCATCAAAAAGCGCCCCCCTTCCAAACGAATCATCCCCGTCGTCGATCCGGCCTGCGGGGCGGCGCGGGTGTCATGCGCCGCCGGGCCATCCGGCGGTCCTGGCTGCGCTGCATTTCCCCGTTCCGGCGTGCAACAGCCTGCCTTGTCGTTTTTTCCCAGCATGCCCGCACTCAACTACGGTCACCGACCGACTTCAAGCAAAAGGCGCATTTCCTTATGCGTCATTGCCCTTCGCCGCTCTCGTCTGATTCGGCCAGTTTATCCACCGTAGACTTTTCCCAAAGGCCAATACCCCGGCGATAAGCGACACCCGCCAGTGTCTGAGCAGCTACCGGGGTCGTCATGTAAAAAAAGACAATGATCAACCCGGCGGTAACAGAGGCGCGAACCGAACCGAAATGCAAAGTCGCGGCCAGCAACATCAACGCGGCTCCAAAAGCGCCCGCCTTCGTGGCAGCGTGCATTCGCATATAAATATCCGGCAAACGAAGCACGCCCAGGGCGGCAATACAAGTAAACGCGGAACCTGCTATAATGAGGAATCCAATCACCCAGTTCATTGTGCCTCTCCTCTTTCAAGATAACGCGCGAAGGCCACGGTTCCGAGAAAACTCACGACAGCTATGGCAAAAGCCACATCCAGAAACACCACTTCCTCGAAATAAATGGCGAAAAAGATAAACAGACTCATGCAAACGCCACCGATGAGATCCAGCGCGACAATGCGCTCAAAAACGGTTGGGCCTTTGACTACGCGGATCATTGCCAACCCAAGCGCAAGCACAAAAAACAGCGAGGCCACGATAAAAGCACTCGCCATCGGAAAAGCCATCTTTTCAAAAAACACGTCGCACTCTCCTTCCGTAGGTCGCCGACAAATCCGCGGCCATTTTTTCCGGGCTCTGATCAATATACATGGCGTGAATAAACAGCTTTTTCCGGTCCTTGGAAACGCTCAACCCAAGCGTGCCGGGCGTCATGGTTATGAAATTGGCCAACAGCATGGTCTGGCGGTTGTTTAATTCAGCAACATCCATGGCAATAATGCCCGGCTTCATATAGAAGGTGGGTGTAAGAACATCATATGCAACCCGGAAATTCGAGCTGACAATGTCCCTGATATAAAACACCAGAAAAGCTATAAATCCTGTAATTCGATTCATGGGTTGCCCTCACCTCCTTCCGGGAGCACGGCCGAAATATACCCGGACGGATCCATTAATTGGTCCGCTGCCAGTTCCGTGAATGTAAACATGGGTTCTCCAAAAACACCGATCAACACAGTCGTCACCGCGAGCACGGCAACAGGCGCAATCATCCAGCCAATGTGCCCTGCGGGCGCGTTCAGCTCTTCGGCAGCGGTGTTTTCCGGTTGCGCCTTCCAGAATACTTCCGCCCAAATCTTGGTCATTGAGTACAGTGTCAAAATACTGACCAGCAGGGCAACCGCAACAGCAATCCAGCTGCCTAATTCGAGTCCCGCCTTAACAACGCCGAGCTTTGCCCAGAAACCCGAAAGCGGCGGAATCCCCCCAAGGGAAAATGCCGGGATGAAGAACAACACCGCGAGCCAGGGTGCGGCGACACTCAACCCGCCCACTCGCGCAAGGTCGCAGTTGCCTTTCAGACGTATGACGATTCCGCTCACAAGAAAAAGGTTCGTTTTAACAATAATGTGATGAATAATATAGAAGAGTCCTGCCGCAAGAGCGAGCGGCGTCATTAATGCAAGCCCCAGCGCCATGTATCCGATCTGGCTGATAATATGAAAGGAAAGAATACGGCGCATGTCAAAATGCGAGGTCGCGCCGAGAACGCCGGTAACCATGGTCAGCACCGCAAGCCATAAAAGAATCGCCTGAATGTCGGGAAAAATCGGAGCGAGAAACAAGGTATAGGCGCGAAAGAGCGCGTATACGCCGACCTTGGTGAGGAGTCCTGCGAAAATCGCCGAGACCGCGGGCGGTGGCGTGTGATAAGCGGCGGGCAACCAGAAAAAGAACGGGAACATCCCGGCCTTGAGAGAAAACGCAACCAGCAACAGCATGGAACTACCCGTCACCCACGCCGCATTCGGCGAATCCGCCAGATTGCTTGCGATATCCGCCATATTGAGCGTGCCCGTCTGGCCATAGATAACTCCGACACCGGCCAGGAACAAGGCGGAAGCGAGCAGGTTGAGGGCAACATATTTCAGCCCGCCCTCAAGTTCTTCCTTGCTCCCCCCCATTGCGGTGAGAACAAAGGAAGCTATCAGCATGACCTCAAACCAGACGTAGAGGTTAAACAAATCACCTGTCATGAACGCTCCGTTGACGGCAAAGAGCAGGAGGAGGTAGAGGGGGAAGAAAAAGCGCTGCAAGCGACCGGTATCAATGTCGCCGACCGCATAAACCGCAACCGCTCCGCCCATGAACGAAGCCACTGCCACCATCGCGGCACTGAGGCGATCCGCGACAAAAGTAATGCCGAAGGGCGCGGCCCAGTCCCCCATTTGCATGACAATGTAGCCCTCTGCATGCACCTGAATAAGAAGGTATATCGCGGCCGCAAAAGTTGCGACAGAAAAAACGGCGCCACCCGTCCGTTGCAGGATCAGCGAACGGGAGCCCACCAGTAGGATGATTGCTCCCACAAAGGGTAGCAGGAGCGGAAGAAGTAGAGCCCAGGCGTTCACGTGTCGGTCGTGTCGAAATCGTTAATATCATCCGTCCCGACCGCTTCGTGAGCGCGGCAGGCAAGAGCGAGGAGAAACGCGGTGAGCCCGAAACCGATCACGATTGCGGTCAGCACCATGGCCTGCGGGAGCGGGTCGGCCGAGGGAACGGGCGGCGCGGATTCGCCTGCCCGAACCAGCGACGGGCGCCCGGACAGCAAGCCACCGGAAACAAAAACGAGCAGGTTGGCGCCCTGCGAGATAAGCATCACCCCGATGACCAGTTTGACAATGCTCCTTCGCAGCAGGCAAAAAATGCCGGCTGCAAAGAGGGCGCCGATAAGCAGTGCGATGAAGCCTTCCATAATTATTAGACGTTATCTTCCAGGTGTCCAAGCCGGACGAGGCTGAATGTGGTGTGAAGAACAAAACCGATAACGGTAAGGTACACGCCCACATCGAAGACCAGGGGCGTGCCGAGGTGGACTTCCCCGAGCAGGGGCAAATGCATGCCCGGCAACCATTGCCCTACCAGGAAGGCGGGCGCTTTGAACAGGCCGGGCAAGCCGCTGAGGAAAGCGAGGCCAAGCCCGCACCCCAATAACAGAACCGGCTTGACCGGCAGCATGCGATGGGCGCGGTCCATGCCTTCGCCCAGCCCGATAAATATAAACGGCATCGCGCCGAGCAACCCGCCTATGAAGCCGCCGCCCGGCAAATTATGTCCCCGGTACAGGACGACAAGCGAGAGCAGAACCAGGAACGGGAAGAATGCACGGCCTGCGTATATAAGGACAAATGATTTCATTTTTCGCTCCTTTTTGTTTTTAACCCCTTTGCGGCAACAAGCGCCGAAATACCCAACGCGGCAATCGCGATCACGGTAATTTCCCCAAGCGTATCAAGAGCCCGGAAATCCACCAGTATCACATTCACCACGTTCTTGCCGTGGGCTTCGGGGTAGCTCATTTCCGCAAGCCGGGTGGAAATCGTCTCATTGAACTGAATTTCCCAAGCCTTCATGACCAACAGAAAAACGGATGCGCCAAAGGCGGTAGCGAGCACCAGATCGCGGAAACGGGTCAATCGATTCGATATGTTTTTCGGTTTGGGCAAACGATAAACGACAAACATAAAGAGCACAACGACAAGCACCTCCACCATCAACTGCGTGATGGCCAGGTCCGGCGCGCCATAGAACGCAAAGAGCACAGCGACACCGAAGCCGACCGTGCCAAGCCCCACGAGAACCGTGACCAAATCATTTGCAACCACCGCCACAACGGTGGCGACCAGCATGAGCACAATCACGCCCGCAACGAGCAAATCAAAGGCCGAACCCTGCAATTCATAATTGAAGCCGCCGAAATTATACGCGCCCCAGGCGAGCAAGCCGACCGTGGTGGCGACGATAATGAAAACATAGTCGTGCAAGCGCCCCGTTTGAATCCAGCGGGTCTGCTTTTTGGCAAGCAACATAGTGGCGTTGAAAATGCCTTCGTACGCAGCCTCGGCCCCCCGGGGTCGAATCCAGGCGAGCACCCGGTCGCCGACGGCCCAGAATCGTCGCCGGAGAAGAAAAACCGTCACGCCGCAAGCCAGGGTCAGAGCACTGAACAACAGGGGCAGGTTGAAACCATGCCAGAGCTCCAATTTGAACTTCATGTGCGCATGGCCTTCCACCGCAGCGACAGCGGGCCCCACCAGACTGCCGCTCACCAGGCCGGGAAAAAGACCAAACGCCAAGCCCGCCAGACCCAGCAAAAGAGGTCCGAGCCAGAGCGAAAGCGGCGCTTCATGCGGGTGAGGCTTCGGCAGGTCCGCATCCGGCTTGCCCAGAAAAGGCGACAAACCGGCATTCAAAGCAAGCGCCATGATCAGGAAGTTACCAACGAAGGCGACCCCGAGGAAAACCAGGGCGACGCCCTCCATGCCGAGTCCGGCTTCGTAGACCACTTCCTTCCCCATAAACCCGAAAAACGGAGGCACGCCGGATTTTGACAAGACGGCGAGCACGGCGGCGACAGCTGTCACCGGCATAATACCCCGAAGGCCGCGCAGAAGGGTAACGTTTCGGGTTCCGGTCTCATGGTCGATGGCCCCTGCGGCCATGAAAAGCGCCGCTTTATAAAGCACGTGCGCCACCAGGAAGACCACCATCCCCTTGATCGCGACTTCCGTGCCCAGACCGATCAAAAGGGTCAGCAAGCCGAGAACGGCGAGCGTCGTATAGGCAAGGATGCGCTTCAAGTCGGTATGAAAAAGTCCCAGGCCCACAGCGAGCAGGAGCGTTGCGCTTCCGACAATAGAGAGCGACCAAAACCACAATTCGGTGCCGCCGAGGCCCGGGTTCAAGCGGGCGAGGAGAAAGACACCCGCCTTGACCATAGTGGCGGAGTGCAAAAACGCACTGACCGGAGTGGGAGCGGTCATCGCGTTGGGCAACCAGAAGTGGAACGGGACTTGTGCGCTTTTCGTGAAGGCGCCCCCAAGAATCAACACGGCAATGGCGGTATAATACGGGCTCTCGCGCAGGACCGGTCCCAGCTTGTTGATCTCGGCGATGCTGTAACTTCCCGTGACAACCGCGATCAGGATAAACCCGGCCAACATGGCCATGGCGCCCAGGCCCGTCACAAGCAAAGCCTGGAGCGCGTTCCAGCGGGCCGTTTTGGATTCATGCTCAAACCCGATAAGCAGGTAGGAAGTAATGCTCGTCAGCTCCCAGAAAATAAAGAGCAGCAGAAGATTGTCTGCCAGCGCCACCCCCTGCATGGCTCCCATAAAAGCCAGCAAATACAGGAAAAAGCGCCCGCGTTCCGCATGACCGTGCAGGTAGCCCCCTGCGTATATGACGATCAATGTTCCGATCCCCAGCACCAGCAAGGCCATCAACAGGGACAAACCGTCCAGGCGCAGGCCGGCGGAGGCGCCAAGCGTCGAAAACCAGTCGGCCGTCCAGACGACATTGACCCCGCTGCTGACGTAAGGGATCTGAAGCGCCAGCATTCCGAATGCCAATGCCGGCGCGAGCGCAAGCACCCAGCCCTCGTGGCCCCGCGCCAAACGGCAAACCAGGGGCGCAAGCAGGGCCGCGCCAAAGACAAGGCACAAGCTGGCAATCAGGGTTATAGGCATGAAACAGGAATTGGCAGGTTTTTCTGAAGAGAGGGTACGCTGCGAAAATTCAGTACATTCGCAGTTAATCAAGCAAAACCGAACGATTCATGACCGATTTGGATCGGATTGTGCCGGAATTGAATGGGCTTCCGCGCAGGAAGACGCTGATTCCCGGTCCCGCCCTCTGGCAGCTTGTCGGATACCTGCGGCTAGAGCGCAGGCTTCCTTCGGCCAGTTCGACTCCTTCGACCACTTCGGCAGGCTCAGGACAGGCAGGCTCAGGGCAGGCAAGCTCACGGCAGGCAGGCTCAGGATTCACAAACAGGACAGGCCAGCTCAGTGGCTGGAAGCTTACGTTATGGGCTAGCACAGCCATCCTGGCTGTGGCGGGTTTTGGGACAGGCTGGAAGCCTGTGCTACCTCATGTTACAGCACAACCGCACTGGCTGTTTTTCTGAATTAAAAGGCGGGGCCTGTGCGGCGAAAATGTCCAAACTTTAGGATTCTGTCGGGCTTCGCCCACAGAATCAAATAAACATCAATTGCTCCGCCCGGCACGGGCCCTGGGCACTTCGCCGTCAGGACGATTGCGGCGGAATTGGTAGCGGTTGATATCGCGCGAGGATAGCTTCTCCCCCATCTTTGAAAATTGCTTCGGGTTGTTCAGCATTTTTTCATAGCTGCGCTGTTTGTTGACATCCCATGCCGTATCATCCGTTTGAATCCGCGCTCGCTCACGCAGCCCCGCCATTCGATCATTCCACCGCGACATTTCCATACTGCGCTCTTTGAATTCCTTTTTTTCGAAACCAAAGCGTTTTTCCTGAAGCGATTCGTTTTTCCCCTTCTTTCCCACAGGCGCACGTTTTTCCCCCAATGATGAAAAATGCTTGTCCCAATTCTTCATGGGAAATCGTCTTTCCATGAGCTGACTTTCTTTTTTTTGCCATTCATTTTCGCTACCGGAAAAACGTTTTTCAGAAATACCGGAGGCTTCTTCTTCGTAATAGTCCACAATATCCACGACTTCCCCCTCGGAGCCCCTTTTTTCCGCCTTTTTCGTCCTGCCGGACTCCCGGGATTCAGAAGATTGCGCACGCTCTGTCGACTCCCCGGCTTCGAGCGCCTCCGCGGCTTCGTCGACGCCGTGCATTTCTTTCGTCGCCTCGACCGACTTGACCGCTTCCCCTTCAGGGGATCCGCCGAAATTATACACCCCATCCGGCTCCGAAGTCGCTTTTTTCGATTGAGCGCCACCGGACTTTGAATCACTCGACGGCGCCCTCTGCGACGGCTTTTCCTGCCGTGACTGTTGGGCTTGCTGCGAGCGCTTGGACTTCCCGGACTGTTGCG
>JBKGYB010000074.1:0-8466 GCA_046546295.1 Opitutales bacterium
TGCTAGTAGCGCCGCCGCAGGTTCGTCGGCAGGATGCCGAGTTCCTCCCGGTATTTTGCGACCGTGCGGCGTGCGATCTTGATGTTTTTTTCTTTCAACCGCTCAACAATGTCCTGGTCGCTGTACGGCTTTGCGCTGTCCTCGTGTTCCACGATTTGCGAAATCATTTCCTTGATCGATTTGTTGGAGACCGATTCCCCGTCCGCAGAGGTAAAGCCCGGGGTGAAAAAATATTTGAAGGAAAAAACACCGTGCGGCGTGCGGATGAATTTATTGGCGACGGCCCGGCTGACAGTCGTTTCATGCACGTCCAAGCGCTGCGCGATCATGCTCATGGTGAGCGGGCGCAGTTTGGACACACCTTCGTCGAAAAACGGTTTCTGAAGTTCCAGGAGTTCGCGCGTGATGCGCTCAATTGTTTGTTGCCGTTGTTCGATGGAATTTATGAGAAAGCGGCCCGCCCGCATCTTCTCCATCATGAAATCCTTTTCCTTCTTCCCCAGTTTCCCTTTTGCCAGGAGCTCCTTATAGATGCCGCTAATGCGGAGGCGGGGAATATAATCATTGTTCAGTTCAATTTTCCAGGCCCCGTATTCGTCTTTGTATACGGTGACATCGGGCTCAATCACGGTATTGGTATCCGCGTTAAAACGCTTGCCCGGCGCCGGTTCGAGGGTCGCTATTTCCTCGATCGCGGCCTGGACTTCCTCTGAGGAGGCGCCGGTTTTGCGGGTGAGTTCCGGTATGCGCCGGCGAATGAGCAGGGAGTAGTGGTCGCGCAGGATCCGGGCCGCAAGTGAATTGCCGCGCCCGCGGAATTCCAGTTGGGTGGCCAGGCAATCCCGCAGGTCACGCGCTCCTATTCCGGGCGGGTCAAAGCTTTTCAATTGTTCAAGCGCCGTTTGCAAAATTCCGTACGGGATGCGGGAGGCGAGGGCGATATCAGAAAGCGACTCCGGCAGGTACCCGTGCTCGTCGAGGCTGCCGATCAGGTAAAACAGGGCTTCGCGCACTTCTTCCGGGCAGTCCTGGAGTTTGGCTTGTTCAATCAAATGTTCCTGCAGCGAAACATCCGCAGTCAGCGAGTTCATAAAATGTTCCCGCCGTTCCTCGTCGTCAGGACCGTATTGGGCGGCCGCGTTGTCGTCGGAAAATTGCTCCCGCATGTCTTCCGTCATGCGTTCGAGAACACTGTAGTCATTGTCGTCGAACGCGAGTTCTTCGTCCGAGTCGCGTTCATTCGCATTCGTGTCCTCGATCCGCTCTTCCACGCTTATCGTATCCCCGGGCAATTCCTCCAGCAGCGGATTGTTTTGTAATTCCTGTGAGATGGCCGTGCGCAATTCCATGGCCGGGACTTGCAGGATCTTCAGGGAATTGCGCAACTGGGGAGCCAGCACCATGGACTGGCTTTGTTTCTGAACCTGCTGGAATTCCTGGCTGCTCATTTTTTGTCGCTTTGAAAGTTGGCTGGCATGTTATCAAATTCACCCGCTCGCCTGGGACGCGGCATAGGATTGTAATCCTATTCATCCCAATAGCTGCAGCCCGCGCCCGCAAGCCTTATCATAGGAGTCTGTGGGCTTGGGTACAGGACAAAAATTTTCAATTCACTAAGAGACTGCATTGGAGGGGCTTGATGTAACCACTCAGGTCGGTTTTCCGGCAGGATTTACCCCATGGAGATTTCTTGTTGCTTGGTTCGTTTGACAGACGGCTGTATTTCGACTTATTTCGGCGCTATGATCACATTCACAGACAACGCGTTGGAGCAGGTGCGCAAAATTGAGTCGGAAAAAGCCGGCGAGGGGCAAAAGCTCCGTATTTTCGTCGAAACGGGCGGTTGTTCCGGCTTTGAGTACGGGATGTCCTTTGACGAGGCGAAGGCGGACGACCGCAAGCTTGAGTACAATGGTCTTGAATACCTGATCGATCCGACGAGTCTCGAATATCTTGATGGCAGCGAGGTGGATTTCGATGACGGCTTGAACGGCAAGGGCTTTGAGGTGCGCAACCCGAATGCAAGCAGTACCTGTGGTTGCGGCCGTTCCTTTAATTAAGGGCTGGTCAGTAAATAACTGTAGCAATCCGACTTGTTCTTTTGCCCGACGGCGGCGTTGCTCCTCAGTCACAGATTACCATATGCTCCATCGTCGCGCCTAGCCGGCGACCAAAATCCCGGTGTCCTATCGCCACACTTATTTTCTTCCAAGCCCTAAGCTAAAGCAGGTTTGTCGGCAGTGTGCCGGCTTCGGGAACGGATGACGGTTCGCCGGCCCGGATACTGTTTGCGGGTTTTCCGCAGGCCAAATGAGCGGCGAGGTAATTAAAGCAATCCGGACCGGGCGGTTCGCCGGAAAGCTCGGCTTCGACGGCGAGCGATGCCATGGAGCAGGCCTGTTTCCATCCGTTGCGATCCGTCCCGTTCAGGCCGTTGGAAAGGGCGTCGGGGATCGTTTGCCAAAGCTCTTTCCACGCCGTTGCCACATGCCGGGTGAGCGGGTCGGGATGCAGCTTTCGCCAGCGGAGGACTTGAAGTGTCGCGGTGTCGGCCTGAATTTCCTGAACCAGGCGGTTGCAGACTTGCCGGAGTATCCGGCCCCCCTCCTCATTGCCGGTGAAATGGTTGAGCAGCTCCGCCGGTTCGGGGAGCCAGGCGCGGCTTTCCGCCACGCGCTGCAAAAGACCGTCCAGCCCGCCGAAGTAACGATAGATAAGCACCTTGTCTGCCCCCGCCTGTTGGGCTATCGCATTGACACCAAGAGCGCCGCAACCTTCCGCCGCCACGAGCCGAAGGACAGCTTCAAGAAAGTTGTTTTCCGTCCTGGGGCGTGAGCGTGTACGAGGCATGCCCACAGGCTATGAAAGGATCGGCTGCCCCCGCAAGCTTCGCTTCGAAAAAATTAAGCGCCGCTGGACCAGACGGGTTGGAATGTTCCTTCTCCGTTAACCCAACCGGTGCAGGAACTTGCCGGTAAGCCCGATTTTGCATTTCCTGAAAAGGGAACTCGACAAAATTGGCAGACCGTGAGAGAGTTTAAAATTGACGGCGGACAAAGGATTATGTTTTGAAATCGGGTGCCGCAATGAAGTTTTCAGGCTCGGATAAGGTCCCCGGAATTAACAATCCAGCTGAGCTGGACGAAGCGCGAGCAGCACGGAGATGGTATGCCGCAGGCATGCCCGGATCCCGCTCAGCGGGAGTAGGGTGACTGAAGCGGGCGCCCTCTGGGCAGCTGAAGAACAAACCGCTTATGTTCCCTAATAAACGCTTATGGATGATCCTGAAAAACTGAGTTGAACCCGTTCACTCCTCCGTGTCTCCGTGGTAAGACTTCCCCGTCCTAACGAGGCAGAGCCTCAGACCATTTTCAACCACGGATGGCACGGATGGTCACGGATGCTTGAAAGCTCCCCTTCATCCGTGTCCATCCGTGCCATCCGTGTCCATCCGTGCCATCCGTGGTTCTATCCCTGCGGAATGCAGGATTATTGACTGAACAATTGGGTGATCGATTACAGTAGCCCGCATTGGCTGCCGGTCGGTTGAAGGGTCTAAGGATTCGCTTCAACGCGCGATATCGTCCTGACCAAGCACGGTGATCCGGTTGTGGTGCAGCGTGTCGTTGGCCAGGTCGTTGTCCTCCAGCCGGAGCGCAATAGCGCTCCGCCCCTTGGGCCGCATAATGAAGGGGTAGATGTAGTGAATGTTGATTTCAGCCTGCAACAACGCGCGGGTGACGTCCTGTATTTCCGTTTCGTGGTCGAGTTCAACCGCGATGATTTCGGTCTGGACATAGGAGAGCTGGTGTTCGATCAAAATTTTCTGCGCTTCCTCCGGATAATCCACAATCAGCCGCATGATGGAGCTGTCCGTGGTGTCGAGGATGGAGAGCGCCATAATATGGAGCTCGTGGGCGGCGAGCAATCCCACCACTTCGTTCAGGCGCCCGACCTTGTTGTCGGCATGGATGGAAAATTGGACAACGGGGCGAAAGGCTCCTGGTGCGTGCGTAACTTCGGAGAGCATGACAATTTACAATTTAAAAAAAACTTCGGATTATTCAACGTTTTGCACTTGTTCCCGGATTTGTTCGAGGGTGTTTTTCCCTTCAATCACGGAACGGGTGATGGCAAGGATGTTGGATTTTGCGCCGATCGTGTTGAGTTCGCGTTGGATCTCCTGGCAAAGGAAGTCCATTTTCCGGCCTGCCGGGTCGGCGCTTTCCAGAAAGTCATGGAATTGCTGTAAGTGACTTTGGAGACGGGTGAGTTCTTCGCTGATGTCGCTACGGTCCGCATAGAGCGCGACTTCCTTGAGCACGCGCTCGTCCGAAGGGTCGAGGTCCAGATCCAGCTGCCTGAGTCGTTCGAGGAGAGCATCGCGGCAAGCCCGTGTCATGCCGGCGGCGTGCCCGGCGATGTGTTCGCGCAATTTTTCCAGAGAACGAAGACGTTCCGACAGGTCGTTTTGAAGAAGGGCGCCCTCGCGTGTGCGCATGCTTTCGACTTCGGAGGCCGCGTGCCGGAACGCTTCATGGAGGCTTGTTTCGATTTCACGCCAATCGGGGAGTTCGGCGGGGCTTGCCAGAGTCTGGGAGAGTTCGAGAAGCAGGCGTGTGTCCGGTTGAAAGGGCAGGTTCCGGGCTTCCGCAAAGGCGCGCATGCGTTCGAGCGCAGCGTCCAGGGCATCGTGGTTGCATAACAGCGGGGCGTCTGAATTGTCCGTTGCCTGGATTTTAACCTGAAGGTTGATCCGCCCGCGTTTGAACCCCGGCTTTATCCATTGCTGGGCGTGTTGTTCAAACCCGCTCCATTCGCGCGGTGCGGTTACGATGATATCGAGGTTTTTTCGATTCACCGAAGTGAGTTGAATGTCGATTTGAAGGTTCGTGTCCGGCACATGGGCCGAACCGGAACCGTAGCCGGTCATGCTTCGCATAAACTGTATTGAGCAGGAGAATGCGCGCGGATGCGATAACATTTTACGCTTTGCGCAAAATGCGGTTTGTCCGCAAGCTGGCAAAAAGGACGCGGGAAATGGTTGCGGTTGTTTTCCGACGGCCCCTTTTTAGGGCTCTGTCAGGCTACTGGAGATTGTGTCCGGATTGGTGGAGCAGGAAAAGGGTTATGAGCGTCAGGCTGTTGAAATAGGCATGAAAAAATATGGGGACGAGCAGGTTGCCATAGGTTTCATAAACACGTGCGAGAAGGACGCCAAGCACGAAGAGCGGGAAGAACGAGAGCAGATTGCCGTGAATAAGGGCGAAAAAGCCTCCGCTCAAAACCTGGGCCGTCCCGCGTGGCGTCTGGCTTTTCAAAAAGCGGTACAGCCCGCCCCGGAAAATAATTTCCTCGACGACCGGCGCAAGCGCGATTGCGAAGAGGACGAGCAGGGCGATGGCGACAGGATGGCCCCCGGAAACGAAAAGGGACACCAAATCCTGGGGTTCGGGGTCTTTTATCAGCCCCGCATGGTGCAGGACGCTGAGCAGCACACTCCACAAAAACGCGGCCAGCCACACCAGCGGCAAATAGAGGAGAAATTGGGTGAGGGCGCCGCGCATGGCGTTAAGTAAGGCGAGCGGTCGCACGTTCGGATTCCCTCCGAAGAGGTGGGGATACAGGCGGCGGGCGTAATAATAAACGCCGAACATCGGCACATGAAAAAGAAGCAGTCCGATGACCGCCAGCCAGGGTCTTTTCCCCGAATCAGGCGAGCTCCATTCCGAAGGTATGGCCGGAGCCACAAGTATCTGAAGGAGCACGATGGCTCCGATGATGCCGCAGACGAGGATGCCGAAGTCCACCCAGTTCAAGCGCCATGGAGGAACCTCGCGGTCGGAGTCGGCGTCGGGCGCCTCATCCCGGCGCAAGCGTCTGATCCAGAGCGCAAGGCTCGCGCCAAGAAGGACGCAAGCGATCGCGGCTTCCAGAGCGGAGGGGGAGAGTGTGTTTTCAGGCCCCATTTTCAGACGGTGATGGTCGAGCCGTCGAACACTTGGCGCCCGCCGACATAGGTGCCTTTGACGCGTCCATTGAGGGTTCTTCCATGCCAGGGGCAGTTCCTTGATTTGCTGAAAAATTGCTCCGCGTCCACCGTCCATTCCTCATCGGGATCGAAAAGACAGATGTCGGCGGGCGCGCCCGGACTGAGCGTTCCCGCATTGAGTCCGCAAATGGCCGCGCTCTTGTGGGTCATCAGCGCGATGACATCGCCGAGGGGGAAGCCGTGCTTTTGGTGTAAAATGCCGAGCGTGGAGGCGAGCGCATTTTCAAGCCCGATCACCCCGAACGGAGCGGCATCGAATTCCGCGTCCTTCTCGCTGGTTGTGTGGGGCGCATGGTCGGTGGCGATACAGGAGAGGGTGCCGTCGCGCAGGCCTTCGACAAGCGCGAGGCGATCGGTTTCCGTGCGCAGGGGCGGGTTCATTTTGTAAACGGTGTCGTAGTCGCACACGCATTCGTCCGTAAATTCTATATGATGCGGGGTGGCCTCACCGGTCACCTTGACGCCCCGCGCCCGGGCTTCGCGGAGGAGCGCGACGGATGTGGCGGAGGTGACATGCTGCATGTGAATGCGGGCTCCGGTAATATCCGCGAGGATGATATTGCGTGCGACGATAATGTCTTCCGCCGCCCGCGGCCAGCCGCGCAGTCCGAGGCGCAGGGACCATTCCCCCTCGTTGACGGCGGCATCTTGCGTGAGGTCGGCGTCCTGGCAATGGTCCATGATGGTGAGCCCGAACATGTTCGCGTACTCCACGGCGCGGCGCATGATTTCGTTGTTTTGCACGCATTTGCCGTCGTCGGTAACGGCCACAACCCCGGCATCCTTGAGTTGACCGGTGGGCGCCAGGCTTTTGCCCTCCATGCCGGCGGTGAGGCACCCGCTCGGGTGGATTCGGATCACGGATTCCCTTGCCGCTTTATCGCGGATGCGATGAATGGTTCCGGCATTGTCGCAAACCGGGCTCGTGTTGGGCATGCAAACGACCGAGGTATAGCCACCCGCAGCCGCCGCCTTTGCCCCTGTCAGGACGGATTCTTTCCGGGTTTGCCCCGGATCCCGGAAGTGAACATGAATGTCAACCAGGCCCGGCGCCACAACGAGGTTGCGGGCGTCCACTTTGCGGGCCGAACGCTTTTGCTCGTCCGTCAGGCGCTCCACAAAGACGCCGTCAACGGCATAGAGCTCGCCTGTTTCGTCGCGTTGGTTGGCGGGGTCGAGTATACGACCCCCGGTTATCCAAAGAGGGGGATGGCTCATGAGAGGTCGAAGTTAGGCCCGGCGCAGGCTGGCGCGGGGTTTTTTGTCGCTTGTTTGTTTGCTGCGGGCGGACGTGGCATGGCTTGTGATTTCCGGCATCAGGCCGGCAGTTCAATCTTTGTAGCGCTATGGGCGCAATGGCACATGTAGAGGACGGCCATCCGGATTGCGATTCCGTTGGTTACCTGTTTGAGAATAAGGGAGCGGTGGGAATCGGCGAGTTCGGAATCGATTTCCACCCCCCGGTTGATGGGACCCGGGTGCATGATGACGGCTTCGGGCTTCAGCCATGCGGCGCGCTCTTTGTTGAGGCCAAACATACTGGTGTATTCCCCGATCGAGGGGAAGTGGGTGGCTTGTTGGCGCTCGTGTTGAATACGGAGCAACATCACCGCATCCGCTCCTTCGAGCGCCGGGCGGAGGTCGTGGCACACGGTGGCGCCCATTACGCCAAAGCCCTCGGGCGCCAGTGTGCTGGGGCCTGCAACCGTGACGGAGGCGCCGAGTTTTTGCAGGCAGATGATGTTGGAACGCGCCACGCGGCTGAAAAGGATGTCGCCGAGTATGGTGACTTTCCGGCCCTCCAGGCTGCCGAATTTTTCCAGCAGTGTGAAAGCATCCAGGAGCGCCTGGGTCGGATGGGAATGCGAGCCGTCGCCCCCGTTGATGATCGGAATATCGAGCACTTTGCTGAGGTAATTCGGAGCCCCGGAGGCCGCGTGGCGAAGAATGATCATGTCCGCCTTGAGAGCGGCCATGTTTGCGGCGGTATCGCGCAGGGTTTCGCCCTTTGTGAGGCTGCTTGCCTCGCTGGTTACGGAAATCGTATCCGCACTGAGCCGGCTGGCCGCGACTTCGAAAGCAAGGCGTGTGCGGGTGCTTGGTTCAAGAAAGAGGTTTACCACGGTTCGCCCATTCAGGTAGGGCTGCTTTTTATCCTCCCCGTCCATTGATTGTTTGAATGCGGAAGCGGCGGTAAAAATAGACTCGATCTCCTTGCGGGAGAGTTGTTCGACCCCGATGAGATCTTTTCGGTTCCAGGACAGGTCTGTGCTCATGGTTTATGCGGCGGTCGTAAAAGAGAGGAAAAAATCAATCAGCGCGGGCAATGCAATGTGCGGATGAAGTTCAAAAGAGCAACGAGAAATCACGCGGAAGTTTGTGGTTTATCATCTCTCTCTTATGAAAATTCGTAA
>JBKGYB010000075.1:0-8356 GCA_046546295.1 Opitutales bacterium
GGTTCAAATTTCGGTGTTCGATATTCGGTGTTCCGGTTAACGAGAGCGGATGGCGGTTGTTTTTCCGGATCGCCGCCCGTTATCGTTTACCGCGATCCTGGATTTGTAAAAACCGGTTGGCAAACGCATCAGGGCGGGACGCCCTGACTCCGATAAATGACCGCCTCTCGCGCGCCGGTCTTTTTTATAGATTTGGTTTGAATCGGCGGCCCTGCCGCCCATTGTTCTGATCCTTATGCTTCAAGCTGGTATTGTAGGCCTGCCGAACGTGGGCAAAAGCACACTCTTCAACGCGCTCACCAAGACGCGCAAAGCGGAGTCGGCGAACTATCCGTTCTGCACGATCGACCCCAATGTAGGGGTCGTCCTGTTGCCGGACGAACGACTCGAGCCGCTCAGCAAAATCGCAGGCACCAATAAGATCGTGCCCGCTGCGATTGAATTTGTCGACATCGCCGGTCTGGTCGAAGGAGCCAGCAAGGGCGAGGGGCTCGGCAATAAGTTTCTCGCCAACATTCGGGAAGTGGATGCGATCATCCATGTCGTGCGCTGCTTCGAAGACGACGATATTCTCCACAGCATTGTCGGGCTCGATCCCATCCGGGACATTGAAATCATCAATACGGAACTGATCCTCGCCGATCTGGCCTCCCTGGAAAGCCAAAAGGAAAAAGCGACGAAGCGCGCCCGCGGCGGCGACAAGGAGGCGGCGGAAAAACTGCCCCTGATCGAGCGGCTGATCCCGCACCTCAACGAAAACAAGCCGGCGCTCACCCTCGACATGCGTGACCACGAGCGACCCATACTTCAACAGTTGACCCTGCTTTCCGCAAAACCCGTGCTCTATGCCTGCAACGTCGCCGAAAGCGAACTCGCCGATCCTTCGGCCAATCCGCATGTAAAACGGGTGGAAGACTACGTGCGGGAACACCACGGCGCCGGGATTTGCACCATTTCCGCAGCTGTGGAAGCCGAACTCGTCGATTTCGACGAAGCCGAAACAGCGGAATACCTCGAGTCGCTCGGCGTGAGGGATTCCGGCGTCTCCGGCCTCATTCGGGCCACATATGATCTCCTCGGCCTCGCATCCTTCTTTACCGCGGGAGAACCGGAGGTGCGCGCATGGACCTTCCGCAAGGGCATGAAAGCACCGGAATGCGCAGGTGTCATCCATACCGACTTTGAAAAGGGCTTCATCAAGGCGGAAGTCGTCAGCTACGAAGACCTCATAAAAGCAGGCAGCGTGGCCAAGGCCCGTGAAGCAGGCGTCTACCGCCTCGAAGGCAAGGACTATCAGTTTAAGGACGGGGATGTCGCCCACTTCCGCTTTAACACCTGATTTTGCGGCGTCACCGCTGATTTTTCGCGCAATTTTTTTCGCAGTCGTGAACCGCGCTTTTGGGGTATATGCCAATGCCTGAGCCTGATTTCTCCTTATTAGTTTTAATAATAGGGAACATCTTGCCATTGACGGCGTCACTCTCTCACTATTCTTGTTTCTCACGCAATTAACCCCCCTCTTCTTCTTACTTTATGCCAAAATATCATATTTGTACTGGCGCCGTCTGGCGTCTCCGCCGCATGCTGGCTGCAGCTGTGCTCTTGACCGTCTTGAGCGCTTGCGACGACCCGGAGCCGACCACTTATCGGATTCCAAAGGAAGACCGCTCGAGCGAAAGCCCCGACCCGATGACCACTGCGGGCGAAAACGGCCCCGCCGACACTTCCGGATCCGGCATGCAGGCAATGCCGGGCATGCGGGAAACTTCCGAAAAAGCGGGGCAAGTGGACTACGAAACGCCGGATGGCTGGGAGTCTTATCCGGCGTCCGGGATTCGCAAAGCGAACTTTAAGGTCGCCGAAGGGAAGGCGGATGTCGCGATCACGGTATTTCCCGGAGATGTCGGTGGCGACCTCGCGAATGTAAACCGCTGGCGGCGACAGATCGACCTCTCTCCGATCCCGGAGGACGAGCTTTCGCAATTCACCGAGCCTGTGGAAATCGCAGGGGAAACGGGAAGCCTGGTTCGTTTGGAGGGCTCGAGTGAAAGCATTCTGGCCGGAATGGTGCGACACTCGGGCAATACCTGGTTTTTTAAAATGCAGGGCTCGAATGCCACCGTACTTGAGCAGGAGGATGCGATGCGAGAATTCCTCGATTCCGTAACTCTTCAAGCTTCGGATCAATAAAGCATGAAGACATTCCTCGCTTTCTTTTCATCGCTTCGCCTGACAGTCGTCCTGCTCGTCTTCTCAATGGCGCTCGTTTTTTTCGGCACGCTCGAGCAAGTCAACTACGGCATCTGGCACACGCAAAAGCTGTATTTTGAAAGCTTTTTCGCGCTCTGGTCGTATCCCGAACAAGCTCCCCTCCACGATTATTTGTTCTGGGTCCACATCCCATTGCCCGGCGGCTATCTCCTCGGCGGCCTGCTGCTTGTCAATCTCGTGGTCGCGCACTTGCAGCGCTTCAAACTGGCCGGAAAAAAAAGCGGCATTTTCCTGATCCATATCGGACTGATTCTGCTGATTGTCAGCGAGTTTCTTACATCCATCCTCGCCGTGGAAAGCCAGATGGCAGTGGACGAGGAGGGGCGGAAGAACTACTCGGAAAGCTACCGGGAAAACGAGCTGGTTTTCATTGACCGCACTCCGCCGGACCACGACCTGGTCCATAAAATACCGGTTGAATATCTGAAAGAGGGAGAAACCGTGGATGTGCCCGATACCCCGCTGCAGGTCCGGACGAAGCATTACTTCCCGAATGCGCGGGTGGGCCGTTCCCGTGAGGGGGCGGACAAAACCCCGGCAAACCGGGGCGTCGCAAGCAGAATGGGCGTCGTGGCCTCGCCTGAAGAAATGGATTACGGGCACGACGCCGTCAATACGGCAACCGCATATGTGGAAGTGCTGGGTCCCGAGGGATCACTCGGCACATGGCTCGTCTCCAATGTCATCGACGAACGCTACCCGCCCCAAAAGGTTGAACTTAACGATCAATCGTGGGAGATTGATCTTCGTTTCGAGCGATACTACTACCCCTTTGAACTTGAATTAATCGACTTCTCGCACGACAAATATCCCGGCACGGACAGGCCCTACAATTTTTCCAGCGAAGTCAGGATACATCATGATGACCCCGGAAAAGACCGGAAAGCACTGATCTACATGAACCACCCGCTCCGCTACGAAGGGCTCACCTTCTATCAGTTCAAATTCGCCAACAACGACACAACCTCAATCTTCCAGGTCGTCCGCAACCCCGGATGGTTACTCCCCTACATCAGTGTCCTGCTCATGGCCGCAGGCATGATCATCCAATTCGGCATGCACTTTTTCAAGTTCCTCCGCAAACGACGCTAAGCCCCTCCGTTTCTCTGTGAAAAAACTCACCTACATCATCGTCGCGCTCGTCGTGCTCCTTGTCTTTGTCCGGCATTTCAAGCCATCGGACGAACCCACCGAGTTCGATATCGAATCCTTTGCCGAACTTCCGGTTCAGGAAGGGGGGCGCATCAAGCCGCTCGATTCGAGCGCGCGCAACACGCTCCTTATCCTGGCCGGACAACAGAAAGTCATCACGCCGGAAGGTGAGACGCTTGCCCCGATCGAATGGTTCATGGATTTGACCATGCGACCGCAAAAGGCCGACACCTACCGGGTCTTCAAGATCGAGTTCCCGGACGAGCTCGGGCTTTCCGGACTTTCGGAGACCGGGGAGCGACGCTACGCCTTCAACGATCTACGCCCGCACTTTGAGGAAATTCGTCGCCTTTACTCGGAAATCAACTCCGACCCGGAGGAACGGGGGCCGTATGAAGAACAAATCGCCAAGCTCAACAACAATCTCATGCGGTATCACCGTGCAATGCACGCGCTGCACCCGATCGGATCACCGGAGCGTTTGGACAATCTGGTCGACGAATACCGGGACTATATGCGCATGATCCCGCGCGGCCTCGAGGAGCTGGGCAAGCAGCAGGCGGATGAAGACTATGACGCGGAATTACTGAACCGCTTCGTGCGATACGGCGACGATTACCTGCAACTATCCAGAACCGCGGAACTTCGCATCATCCCGCCCCCGCCACCAGCGGACCCACTGGACGATTGGAAAAATGTCGGAACCGGGCTGCTCGATGCAATGAAGGACGGCGAATTGAACCCCTATATAGAAGACTATGCCGCGCTCACCATGGCCTATCGGGCAGGGGACGCGGAAACCTTCAATGCAAAGGTCGACGAAATGCGGGAACGCTTCAAATCAGTCTTTCCTGAGGCGGTCGGGCGCGTTCACTTCGAGCACTTCTTCAACACGGTTCAGCCCTTTTATCTCTCCATGCAACTGTATGTGGCGGTCTTTCTGATAGCCTGCCTGTCCTGGCTCTACGAGCCCCGGGCGATGAGCCGGTGCGCATTTTGGGTGCTGATTCTCGCCTTCCTTATCCATACTTTCGGCCTCGTGGCGCGCATGTATATCCAGGGACGTCCGCCCGTGACCAACCTCTACTCCTCGGCCATCTTTGTCGGCTGGGGGGCCGTCCTGCTCGGCGTGTTCATCGAACGCTTCAGCAGAAACGGGCTCGGCGCCGCCATGGCCGCGTTGATCGGGTTTTGCACCTTGATCGTAGCGCACCACCTGTCAATGAGCGGCGATACACTCGAAATGATGCAGGCCGTGCTCGATTCCAATTTCTGGCTGGCCACTCATGTCATCGTCATCACATTCGGATATTCCGCCATGTTCCTTGCCGGGGCGCTGGCGCTCATCTTCGTCGTCCTCGGCGTCTTTTCGCGTGGATTCGATCAAAATACCGCGAAATCCCTCAACAGCATGGTCTACGGCGTCACTTGTTTTGCCGCCCTGTTCAGCCTGGTCGGCACTATTCTTGGCGGCATATGGGCCGACCAGTCATGGGGCCGATTCTGGGGGTGGGATCCCAAGGAAAACGGCGCCCTTCTGATCGTGCTCATGACGGCGGTCTTTCTGCACGCACGCTGGGGCGGACTGGTTCGGGAACGCGGCTTGATGGCGCTCGCCCTATGCGGCAACATTGTAACCAGCTGGTCCTGGTTCGGCACCAACATGCTGGGCAAAGGCCTGCATTCCTACGGCTTTACCGACAGCGGGGTAAAATGGTTGACGATTTTCATTACGTTCCAGCTCATTTTCATCGCCACCGCCCTGCTCCCCTGGCGCTACTGGCGCAGCAATTTCGGACGCGAAAAACACCTCCGTGAGCGCAAACGTATCCTCATGGCCGCGGAGGACGCATAAATCTAAAAAGCGTCGAACCCGCCTTGTCCGGTCGGAAAATGAACACCAATATTCACAGCCCCTTTACCGAGGAGCCTGCGGATCAACTGGCCCAATGGGGCGAAATCCGGCTTATCGAAACGATCCGTGAGTGGCTCGGACCGGTGAGTCCAGCGGCGCCCGCCGGCATGGGCGATGATTGCGCGGTTATCTCAAAATGCACTGCGGGGCAAACGATCGCCACAACCGACACGCTCACCTACGGGCAACACTTCGACCAACATATTACCGCCCGCGATGCGGGAGCAAAACTGATCAAGCGCAATCTCAGCGACATCGCCGCGATGGGCGGACGACCCTCCCACGCCCTGCTTGCTTTGCTCTGTGGCGGGGATCTCTCCGTGTTATGGTTAAAATCGTTTTTCCAAGGCATTCGCGAAACCGCGGAAACCTATGGCTTTTCCATTGCCGGCGGTGATGTCAGCGGCCTGCCTGCCGGCCATTTTTCTTCCGTGCTTTGCATGACAGGAGTTGCAGACCCGCCCGTCCTGCGCGCCGGCGCCCGGCCCGGCGACCTTATTTACGTGACAGGCGCATTGGGAGGCTCGCTCCTCGGCAAACATTTCCGCTTTGAGCCGAGGCTTTCGGAAGGCGAATGGATTGCCCGCTCCGGATGTTGTCACGCGCTGATCGACCTGACCGACGGCCTCGCAAAGGATCTGCCTGCATTGCTTCCACAAGGAAGTTCGGTCGCGCTCGATCTCGAAAAAATCCCCCTCTCGGAAGCTGCCCGAGCCCGGGCGGATCAAACCTCGCGCCCACCCATGGAACACGCGTTTTGCGACGGCGAGGATTACGAACTTTTGTTTGCGGCTGATGCGCAAACATCCGGCCCCGCGTTTGAAGCAACTTGGAAGGAAAAATTTCCGTCGGTCCCGCTGACCTGTATAGGAACGATCCGGGAAGGCGCGACCGGGGGGGCGCTTGTGGACGCCGCAACCAACAGGGCGCTCCCCTGGACCAAGGGCTTCGAACACTTCAACAAAGCATGAGCCCGGCAGAAGACAGTTTCTTGAACCGGCTGCGGGAAGGCCTGATCAGTTCAAGTCCGGGAGCAACCGAAGAAGCGGGCAGGAAATGCGCCGGGCTTCTGCCCGCTGACTGCGTGGTCGCGTTGCACGGCGACCTCGGAACGGGCAAAACCACTTTTGTCCGTGGCCTTGCGTCCGGATTCGGCATCAACAAACCCATCACAAGCCCAACCTTTACCCTGCACGCCATTTACCAAGGGAACAGGCAACTCGTCCATCTGGACGCCTATCGCCTTGAATCGGCGGCGGAAATGGACCATCTCATGCTGGAGGATTTCCTGCAATCCCCTTGGTGCCTGGCCGTTGAATGGCCCGACAATATACGGGAATTCCTGCCGGGCGACACCTGGCATTTCGAACTCGGAGTCGAAGCTCCCGGACGACATCGTATTCGGATGCTTCACCCTGGAAAAATTAGTCCAACCACTGATTAGCAAAGGAATAGCGATTTTTACCGCTTCGCCTGTTCGGCGAAGGCCCAATATCCATAAGTCGTTAATGATCAGTGTTCATCAGTGTTAATCAGTGGTTCAACTGCGGAATGTAGGTTGATTGTAATATTTACGACGCGACCCCTGCTATGGATTGTCGCGGGCATGACGGATTCGACACCGGAAGCGAACCGAACGGGCCGCGATGGGCAAGGCAATCCGAAACGCGGAAAACTCATATTAACATTGCATTTCTGAAATTTTGTTTCCATTTTACTAGGATGATAGACAGGCAAGCCATAAATTTGGTCATAAAAGGCCTTCGTCGCCAAGCGGCAGTGGCACTGATTGGCCCGCGCCAAGTAGGCAAGACAACTCTGGCTCACGCAATTGCGGAGAATCAGGACGGTCTCTATCTGGATCTTGAAAACCCCCGGGATCGTGCAAAGCTGGCAGACTCGGAACTCTTTTTGAGGCAGTACACGGATCGTCTGGTGATCCTCGATGAAATCCACCGCGTTCCTGAGCTCTTTCAACCGCTGCGAGGCATCATCGACGAGGGACGTCGAAACAAGCAAGGGATCGGACGGTTTCTTTTACTGGGATCCGCATCCATGGACCTCCTGCAGCAATCCGGAGAAAGCCTGGCGGGACGCATTGAGTATGTGGAAATGAACCCTATCGATTCTCTGGAAGTCTCTGCGGAAAAGGAGATACTGATGCGTCTGTGGATACGGGGTGGCTTTCCAGACAGTTTTCTTTCGGGAAGCGACGAAGACAGTTTCGCCTATCGAAGTAACTTCATCCGCACCTATCTGGAACGCGACATTCCCCAGTTCGGCCCCCGCATCCCGACTGAGACCCTGGAGCGCCTATGGACCATGCTTGCCCATAGCCAGGGCGGCCTTCTCAACGCCGCCAAGCTAGGCGAGTCCCTCTCTCTGAGCGGCAGGACCGTTAGCAACTATATCGACCTTCTGACGGACCTTCTAATGGTCCGCCGTCTGCAGCCCTGGCATGCCAACACAAAGAAGCGACTGGTCAAATCACCGCGGGTGTATGTCCGCGACAGCGGCTTGGTACACGCACTTCTCGGGCTTGCGGACTTCGACCAGGTAGCCGGACATCCGGTACTTGGAACGAGCTGGGAAGGTTTTGTCATTGAGAATTTGCTGGCGCACACACCGGTGCGAACGCAAGCCGGATTTTACCGCACCAGTGCCGGGGCGGAAGTCGATCTATTGCTGCAACTCCCCGGCAAGACAAGGCCTTGGGCCATTGAAATCAAGTACGGTCTGAGCCCCAAGCCTAGCCGGGGCTTTCATCAGGCGATCATGGATCTGGGAGCGGAGAAAGCTTTCGTGGTTTATTCCGGCAACGAACGCTTCCCCTTGAGCGAGCACACGGAGGCCATTCCTCTGCGAGAACTATGCACGCTCTTGAACGGATAGTCCTGATGGAGAAATGGCGTCAAACGCACAGGATAAAAATTTGAATCCTGTGCGTTGAGCCTGTTTTCCCCTTCCTGCCTTCCCGACGCTTACAGTCCCAACCCGTCGGTTGCAGGCTGCTTTATC
>JBKGYB010000076.1:0-8303 GCA_046546295.1 Opitutales bacterium
AGGCCCAATATCCATAAGTCGTTAATGATCAGTCCCGCTCAGCGGGATCAGTGTTAATCAGTGGTTCAACTGCGGAATGTAGGATAAAGGGTAAAGGGTTGCCAGCGTTCCCGATCCCGATTTTACGTTAAAATCGTCTGAATTTTGCGTGAAGCGCAAAATTCACCCTACAACTCGAAGCCGTCTTTGGCGATGAGGAGTACGAATTCCCCCTTGAGACTCCGGTTGGCAACCGCTTCCCGGACTTCGGTCGCCCGTCCGGTATGAACGGTTTCATGGCGCTTGGTCAGCTCGCGACAAACACTGATGCAACGTTCCGGCCCAAGAATTTCAACAAGGTCGTTTAGACATTTAAGGATGCGGTGGCAGGATTCGTAGATAACCAGCGTGTAGGGAAAGTCGCGGTAGGCGGCGAAAAATCTTTTCCGGGCGGCGGTCTTTGGAGGGAGAAACCCCGCATAAAGAAAACCATCACTGGGAAGACCGGAAATGGAAAGGGCTGCCGCGAAGGCAGTTGGTCCGGGCATGGCATGCACGGCGAGTCCGCGTTTGCGGCATTCGCGGACAAGGCGGAAGCCCGGGTCGCTGATGGCAGGCGTTCCGGCGTCGGCGACCAGCACAATATGGTCGCCGTTCTCGATCCGGTCCGCCAGTTCCGGAGCCCGCGCGCTTTCGTTCTCTTCCCGGTAAGAGAGCAAGCGGGCATGTCTTTCCATGCCCAGTTTTTGCAAGAGTTTCCCGGTCACCCGCGTGTCTTCGCAGGCGATCCATTCCGCGTCGCGAAGGGCTTCAATCGCGCGTGTCGTGCAATCTCCCAGATTGCCGATCGGCGTCGCCACCAGGGTAAGTGAGCCGGTTGCGGGCGCTTCTGACATTGAGATAGCGCCCATCGTTTCAGTGAGATTGTTTTCGGGGGGATTGCGCAAAGGCCCGGTCAACGCCGTCTTGCAGGAAGGACAGGCAAGCGGTCCGGAAATTAAAACCCACTGCCTCCTCCGCCCATGCCTGGGGCGCCGGATTCCCATTCGGCGGGACGTCCCCATGGCACGGACTGCTCGTCCACACTGCTGTTGAAGCACCCTGCCCCGCCGAGTACAAAAACCAGGCAAGTTGCGGCAATGAAGGCTTTGGAAAACATGATGCGACCTTCCGCAATCAACGAAGCAGAGTTACGGTGAGCCCCTTTTCAAGCTTATCGGAGCTTGGTGACTCCGGCAACATGTTGGTTACCGCATAGCCCTCATCGGTGATGCGGGCGACCTGGACTTTGGCGACCGCTTCCATCTCATGCACGAGCGTCATTTTCTGGCCCTCCTTGAGATTGAGGTCTTCGTGTGCACTGAGAAGGATGATGCCATCGTCTTTACTGTATGAAGCAATGTCGGTTTCCGGCCCGATGGAAACCGTGGCATCCGTTGTTTGCTCTCGTGACGACAATTCGGTAAGTTGCGTCCGTTTCTTCCCGGCATCCGTTTCTTCCCGGGATTCGCTTTCTTTCTGTGCTTCGCTTTCTTCCTGTGCTTTGCGGGAGGCTTCGAGCTTCGATTCCAATTCCTCGTTCGCCGCTTCCAGCTCCTCGAGCCGCTCTTCTGCTTCGGCGAGTTTAGTCTCATCGACTGAATCGGCAAGTTCTTCCTCCCCCTCGGCGAGCTCCTTGCGCAGTTCCTCGTTTTCGGATTTGGCTTCCTTGACTTCGCCTTTGAGTTCCTCCACCTGACGGCGCGTACGTGAGAGCTCCTCCTTCGCCGTCTTCATCTCCGAACGGACGGATTCAAGGCTGTCTTCAGTTTCCTCAAGCTCTTCGCTCTCATCCGAAAGCTCGGATTCGAGTTCTTCAATCTTGTCGTTGGCAGAATCCAGATCCTCGGTTCTTACCTCGAGCTCGCTGCTTGTCTGGTCAAGTTGCGCTTGCTTTTCGGCAAGTTCGCCTTGGCTGATATAATAAAGTGCGCCTGCTCCGATGGCGGCCAGGATCGCGACTATGCGAAGGATAATCGATAGGTTTTTCATTTTTCTTTTTTTTTGGGGGGGGGACGCTTTATTAGCGCGATGATTTTTTGTTGTAAAACTGATACTGTTCCGGCGAAGCCCCGGCTTGAAGGCCGATGCCTCGTTGATTGGCGCTTAAGTGAACCAGTAGCTTAAAAATGATTTCCGATTTTGATTCAAGGTCTAAATTTTTGGCAATGGTTGTCGCCGTCAACAATTCTCCGTTGCTTTGGTGAAGATATTCAAGAATCCGTCGTTGAATATCAAGGATGGAAACGGCGGCTTTTTTTCCTGCTTCGACGCCGGGTTGGTGGTAGGCGTTGATGTTGATGAGCGAGGCGTAGAGTCCCACCGCCCGTTCGAACAGGGCGATTAAGCCTCCGATCGCCTCCGGGTTCAGTTCGCCGACTGTGAGGGTGATGGATTGCCGGCCGTTTTCGTAGAGCGCTTCCCGAGTGCCCAGAAAAAAACCTTCAAGGAAGTCGCCGGTGGTGCTTTCGTCTTCGACGAAGATCGAGTCCCCGGCGCGCTTTTCCAGCACCTCGATAAAAGTGACAAAAAAATTGCGCACGCCTTCCCGCAGTTGCTGCACATAGGCGTGCTGATCGGTCGAACCCTTGTTGCCGTAGACCGTGAGCCCTTGATTGACCGTGTTGCCATCCAAATCCTTTTCTTTCCCGAGGGATTCCATCAGGAGCTGCTGGAGGTATTTTGAAAACAGTGCCAGCCGGTCCTTGTAAGGGAGTACCACCATGTCTTTAGCGCCTCGCCCGTCGGTTGCATGGTACCAGGCAAGAGCGAGCAGGGCGGCGGGGTTTTCGGCGGTTTTTGTGGTCCGGGTCGCTTCGTCCATAGCGGCGGCCCCCGCCAGCATGCGATCAATATCGATCCCCTGAAGCGCCGCGGGGAGCAGTCCGACGGCGGCGAGTTCGCTGGTGCGCCCGCCCACCCAGTCCCACATCGGCAGACGGGCGAGCCAGTCCTGTGCTTCGGCCTGTTGGTCGAGCTTGCTCCCTTCGCCCGTCACCGCAATGGCGTGCCGCGCGAAATCGAGTCCGGCTGCCTTGTAGGCAGCTTCGGCTTCAAGCATGCCGTTGCGGGTCTCGGGCGTGCCGCCGGATTTTGAAATCACGACTGCGAGGGTCCGCCCGAGCCGGCCTTCAAGCTGTGCCAGCGTGCGGTCCATGCCGTCCGGGTCGGTGTTGTCGAAAAAATGCGGCTGCAAACGGTCCAATTCGGGGCCGCCAAGCGCATCCGCTACGAATTGAGGGCCGAGCGCAGAGCCCCCGATTCCAATGACGAGCAGGTTGCGAAAGGGGCCTTCCGCGCCCTGAAGAGAGCCGTTGTGTACATCGGCCGCGATGGAACGTATTTGCTCCAGACAAGTTTTAATGGCTGCGGTGATGTCGGCGTCGGGCGCACGTTCAGGAGCCCGCAGCCAGTAGTGCCCGACCATGCGGTTTTCGTCGGGGTTGGCTATGGCTCCGGCTTCCAGTGCCTGCATCGCCTCGAAGGCGCCCTGCATGCGGGGCTCCATTTCGCTGAAGAAGTTTGCCCCGAAATCCATGCGGCTGGTATCAATGGCAAAGTCCAGCGCCTGCAGTGGCAGATAGTGTTGATTGAAGTGCGTCCAGGTCATAAGATTAAAAAAGGTTGGAAGCGATAAACCAGCGTTCGTTCATGTCGAACGACAGCGGACGGGAGCTGAAAGGATACATGCGCGGGTCAAGCGAGGTTTTTATCGGTTACGGCGCCCTCGGATGCGCTTGCCACCAGTTTCGCGTACTTGGCGAGCACGCCCCGCTTTTCCTTCGGCGCGGCCGGGGAAAAACGCTTCATCCGAGCCTCGTACGCGTCATCCTCGATGTGCAGGGTGATCGTGTTCTTCACGGCGTCGATTTCAATGGTATCGCCGTGTTCCACGATTCCAATCGGACCGCCGCAGGCGGCTTCCGGCGTGATGTGTCCCACATCGAAGCCGTGGCTGCCTCCGGAAAACCGTCCGTCGGTGATCAGGGCCACGTGCTTGATCAGGCCGCGTCCGGCAACCGCGGCCGTGGGCGAGAGCATTTCCCGCATGCCGGGGCCACCGACCGGTCCCTCGTTACGGATTACAATGATGTCGCCTTTCTCAATATCGCCCCGAAGGATGCCGTCGAGGGCGTCTTCTTCCCCTTCATATACTTTTGCGGGGCCTTTGAAATAGAGGCCTTCTTTGCCGGTGATTTTTCCGACCGCCCCGGTCGGGGCGAGATTGCCTTTCAGGATGCGCAGGTGTGATTCCGCCTTGATCGGCTGGTCCCAAGGGCGGATTACGGATTGTCCCTGCGGATATTCCGGGTAAAGCGGCGTGTCTTCCAATGTTTCCGCGAGTGTTTCGCCCGTCACGGTCAGGCAGTCGCCGTGAAGGAAGCCCCGGTCCAGGAGGAGTTTCATCAAGGGACGAATCCCGCCGATCCGGACGAGATGGCTCATATGGTAGGCGCCGAAGGGCTTGAGGTCGCCCAGCACGGGGATGCGCTCGCCGATCCGGGCAAAGTCGTCGATGGACAGGTCGACTTCCGCGGCATGTGCGATCGCCAGCAGGTGGAGCACAAGGTTCGTTGATCCGCCCAAGGCGATGCCCACGGTGATGGCGTTTTCAAAGGCCTCCCGGGTCATGATTTGCCTTGGGGTCAAGCCTTTCCGGGTCATTTCGACCACGGCCTCGCCTGCGAGCCGGCAGTCCTCGCGTTTTTGCTTCCCGATCGCAAGTTGCGCGCTGCTCCCGGGGAGACTCATGCCAAGGGCTTCAATCGCACTGGCCATTGAGTTTGCCGTATACATGCCGCCGCAGGAGCCCGCGCCCGGGATCGCGCATTTTTCCACTTCCGCCAATTCAGCATCGTTCAGCTCGCCCTTCGCGTGCTTGCCTATGGCCTCGAAGACCGCGACGATATCGAGCGGTTTTTCCTCCTTCTTGTCCTCCGGTAGAAAGCCCGGAAGGATGGTGCCTCCGTAAACAAAAGCGGCCGGACGATTCAGCCGGGCAATGGCAATCATACAGCCGGGCATGTTTTTGTCGCAACCCCCGATGGCGACCAGCCCGTCAAATCCTTCCGCCGCAGTCACGGTTTCGATGGAATCGGCGATGACTTCGCGCGACACCAAGCTGTAGCGCATGCCTTGTGTCCCCATGCTGATGCCGTCGGTTACCGTGATGGTGTTGAAGTAGATCGGCTTGCCGCCTGCCCCCTCGACGCCCGCGCGGGCATGTTCGCTGAGTTCCCCCAGATGAACGTTACAGGGCGTCATATCGGAGGGTGAACTCGCCACTCCGATTTGCGGCTTCGAAAAGTCCTCGTCGGTGAAGCCGACGGCGCGCAACATCGCGCGGGCGGCGGTTCGGTCGGTTCCGTCGACGACGGCGGAGGAATACGGGCGCTGGGTGTTTTCAGGCATGGCTGTCAGGATTGATGTGCCGGTGCGGCATGTTTCTGGTTGAACATTCGCACGGATTCCAATGGATTGAGGCGTTCTCGACAACCCCGTTTTTTATCTCCATCATTATTTCCGGTTGTTTTATACGCTTTTCACGCCATGGCATCAGACCTCAAAAAGACGCTCGAAGCACTGCTTTTTTCGACAGCGGAACCGATTTCGCTGAAGGATTTCGTTAAAATTTTCACCCGCTTTTATGAAGAGCGGGCCTCCGCCGGGGGCGAGGACGGAAATGTTGACGAAGAAACCGCGGACAACGCGGACAATGGGGATGACGAAGCGGAAGAGGGCGCGCCGGCCGGGTCTTCCGCGCTTCCCGCTCCTCCGACGAAAGCGGAGATTCAGGAAGCGCTTCTGTCTTTGATGGAAGAAGCGGAGGCCGAAGATAAGGCTTACCGAATAGCCGAGGGACCGAACGGGTATCAACTTGTGACGAATCCACGATTCTCCGACTTTGTGCGTTTGTTGCGCGGTGAGCCGCGCCCTGCCAAATTGAGTCCGGCGGCACTTGAGACCCTCGCGATTGTGGCCTACCGCCAGCCTGTGACACGGGCGGAAATGGAAGCGATACGCGGGGTCTCCGCAGACAGTGCATTGAACAAACTGATCGAGCGCGAACTCGTCTTTGTGACGGGCCGGGCGGAGCTCCCGGGGCGTCCGATCCAGTACGGGACAACGGACAAGTTTCTCGAGTTTGCCGGAATTCGATCCTTGGACGCGCTGCCGGCTTCCGATGTTCTGGACCAGAGGGAAATTGACGACTGGATGCGGCAAGGCGAGAGCGCGGAAGCGGAAAATATTTCGGATCAGGATGTCGGGCTTGCTCCGGAACGTAAGCCGGATGAGCTTCCCCTTGATGAGACCTTTGTCGAAGTGAGCTGGACCCGGGAAAATACCGAAAGCGATGCCGCCGGGCGGCATGCGCCGGAGCCCGAGGAAGATAGGGAGGCGCCACGAAATGAGTGATAATGAAAAACGGCTGAAGAAACTGCGGGACGGGATCGACGGGATCGACCGTGATGTTGTGCGGCTTTTGAACGAACGCGTACGCCTGGCCCGTGAAATCGGTTCTCTCAAACGGGAAAACGGCACGGATTACTACGACCCGAGTCGGGAAGCCCAAGTCATGGACAAAATCAAGTCCCTCAACGAAGGGCCGCTTAACAGCGATGCCCTGTCCACGATCTACCGCGAAGTCATTGCAGCCTCCATTGCGCTGGAGAAAAAACTCCGGATCGCGTACCTGGGGCCGGAGGCCACCTATACCCATCAGGCGGCGATTCGTAATTTCGGCGCCACGCTCGATTATGAGCCCATGAAAACCATCCCCGATGTGTTTGCTGAAGTGGAACACGGCGACGCCGATTATGGTGTCATTCCGATTGAGAACTCCACCGAGGGAGCCGTCTTTCACTCCATGGACATGCTGGTCGAGTCCGATTTGCGGATTTGCGCCCAGGTATACCTGCCTATTGAGCATTGCCTGATCGCGCGTTCCTCTATTGAAGCGATCCGCGAAGTCCACTCGCGGGATCAGGCACTCGGCCAGTGCCGGGACTGGCTCCGGCGTCACTTGCCGGATGCCGCGCTGGTCGAGGTTTCGAGCACCTCCGGAGCGGTCCGGACCGCAAGCGAACGGAGTGAAGTGGCTGCCGTAGCAGCGGAACTGGCCGGAGAATTGCACGGCCTGAAGGTCATCCGGCGGGGCATCCAGGACCGCCCGGACAATGTGACGCGTTTCCTTGTCGTCGGGAAGACCCAGGCCAAACCGCTCGGGGAAGGGCGCGACAAGACAAGTCTGGTGCTCTCATTGAAGGACAAGAGCGGTGCGCTTGCCGAGGCGCTGCGCCCCTTTGCCTCGCGCGGGATCAACCTCACAAAGATCGAGTCCCGTCCGAGTCGGAAGAAAGCATGGGACTACTTTTTCTTTGTCGATTTGATCGGGCACTACGAGGACGAGCCGGTACGGGAGGCGCTGGTGGAACTCGAAGAGCGCTGTTCCTTTGTCAAATGGCTGGGCAGCTACCCCCACGAGCCGCGCTAGCAGCTTGTCGGACTTAGCCCATGGCATTTTGATTTGGCGACTGAAAGCCGCATGAAAATGCATTTGAGATGGGTCTCTGAAAAACAACAACTTGCAAATATAAATAAAAATACCGTGCTTTGCCGACAGACTCCTGGCGAGAACACTTGACACCGGAGCCAAATTTGCTAACACGCTGTGCTCACGATGAGCTCGGGGTTGCAACATCAGGTTCTTGTGTTGAACCGGCTTTGGCAGGCCGTGAACATTGTCTGTGTTAAAAGAGCGTTCAGCTTGCTCCTTCAGGACCACGCCCAGGTCATTCACACCGGCGACAGCAGTTTCCGCATGCTGGATGCTGAAAATTGGCTGCAACTTTCCGAGCGCGAGCGTCCGGAAGACGGGGAGGCTCACATACAGACGGCGCATAGGCGGATCCGGGCGCCCAAGGTGCTGCTGCTTCGCAGGTACGACCGACTGCCCGTTCAGGAAGTTAAGTTTACCCGGGAGAACCTGTTCGAACGGGACAACTATCGCTGTCAGTATTGCGGCAACGCCTTCGAGCCCGAACACTTGAACATGGATCACATCATTCCCCGGGAACGGGGAGGGCGCACCTCATGGGAAAATATCGTCACATCCTGCATCAAATGCAACGCGCGCAAAGCGAACCGCCTGCCGCATCAGGCGGATATGCATGTGATTCGCAAGCCGGAACGCCCGAAATGGCGCCCCTTCGTAACTGAGCTTGCAGGGCGGAACTACGACAAGGATTGGGACCATTTTATCAACCTCAAGAACCGCTAGCAGC
>JBKGYB010000077.1:0-8300 GCA_046546295.1 Opitutales bacterium
GAGCGTGTCCACCGCTCGTATCCGCCGCTCAAGGGCGGGACGCCCTTGCTCCGTAACAGAACGCTGTACGGCGTTCGGCCGCGCTTTCGGAGGCAGGGCGTCCCGCCCTGAGCTGGCCTGTCCTGAGCCGTTACTAAGAATCAACTGGCGGAGAGCCCGCTTGCGTGCGCGAAGGACGCGGCAGGGCAAGGGCGAGCAGGCATGGGACGCAGACCACGAGGGCGCCGAAGAGGTAGGCGGACCGGGAGCCGTAACTGAAATACACCAGCGCGGCGACAAGCGGGCCGATCGCGCGGGCCAGGGAGCCTGCGGAACGAAAGATCCCGAGATTGGAGCCTTGTTCGGACTCGGGTGAATAGAGGGAAACCAGGGCGCTGAGAGTGGGGGAGGCCAATCCGATCGAGCATGCCATGAAGGCCAGGGCGGTGAAGAAAAGCACGAGCGTGTTCGCGCTGGCAAGAATTAGAAAGGCGGCTACTCCGAGGATCAGGCCGGTTACCGCGAGGCGTTTTTCTCCGACGGGCGCCGCAAGGCGCCGCACGATGCCGCCTTGTACGGCGATCAAGACGAGCCCGATGAAAACAAACATTCCACCGTTTTGAGCGGGGGAAAATGCGAAGCGCTCGACCGCGAGGAAGGTGAGGGTGAATTCCATTCCGCTGAAGGCCAGCATGTAAATCAGGTACACGAAATGGGTGCGGCGGGTGGCGCGTGAAGGGATTTTGAAGATGCGGAAAATCGGCGGGCGCTTTTGATCCGGCGAGGGTGTGACGCGTTTTTCGGGCGGCAGGGTTTCACGGAAGCTTCGGCTCACCCAGATGAGATTGCCGAGAGCGAGCAAAAAACTCACCAGCGCCGGCATTGAGAAGGGGTTGATGCCTAAGCTTTCCCAGGCGGGCCTGAATTCGAGGAGATTGATTTTTGCTGACAGGCCGCCGATCGCAGGTCCCACGATGAAACCGAGCCCGAATGCGATGCCGACGAGAGCGAGCCCGCTGGAACGCTTTTCCCGGGAAGTGACATCGGCTACCGCGGCCGTGGCGACCGACAAGTTGCCGCCCATGGAGCCTCCCAGCACCCGGGCGAGCACCAGGACCCAGAAGGAGGCTGCAAAAAACCATGCCGCATAGCTTAAGGCAAGTCCGCTGATGGTGATAAGGAGGACGCGACGACGCCCGACCCGATCGGAAAGGCTTCCCCAAAGAGGGGCGCAAACAAACTGGAGGATGGAGTAGAGTGAGCCCAGTATGCCGCCGAAAAGAACACTGGTCAGAAATCGTGGGTCCGCCGCGCCGCTGCTTTCCGCCCATGCTGCAAGGGGAGCGATGCAACGTCCGAGGAGACTGCCATCGCCCGGCCCGTCCGGCAGATAGTAGTCCAGCATAGCCGGGAAGAGGGGGAAAATAATCGAAAACCCCACCAGATCAAGGAACAGGGTGAGGAAGATAATTCCGAGCGTGCGGGGGCTTTCGCCCTTTTGCACCGAATTTTGTGAGGGCTCCGGCATGCCGTCATTTTGAATGGCCGAATTTCTTTGAAAGCGCTTGACGGACGTTGGGCGGGACGAGGTGTGTTTCCCGGTCGGTGAATTGCGAGACCTGTTTGACCAGGTTTGAGCTGGTGAAGAAATACTCCTGGTTCGGCATTAAAAAGATGGTCTCGATTTGTTCATCCAGGTGACGGTTCATCTGGGCCATTTGGAATTCGTGTTCGAAATCGGATACCGCCCGCAGACCGCGGATCAAGGCCTGAGCTTCGAGTTCTTCGGCGAGATCCACGATCAAGCCGTCGAAGGCGAGCACTTCGGTTGCCGCGTTTTGCGTGAGATTTTCACGAATCAAAGCGACCCGCTCCTCGGACGAAAAAAACGGGGTCTTTTCCGCGTTTTGCGCGACCGCCACAACGACCCGGTCAAAGATGCGGCACGCGCGCGCGATGACATCGAGGTGGCCGTTTGTGATCGGGTCGAAAGTTCCGGGATAGATGGCGGTTTTCATGGATTCGGTTTTTTTTCGGCTGCGGGTTAATAAACATCCCGGAGGTAGCGTTTTTCGCTTTTCAATTTTTTGACATAGGCGGCGGCGTCCTCCTTGTTGAGGCCGCCTTCGTTGCGGATGATTTCATGGAGCGCGTTGTCCACATCCACAGCCATACGTGTGGCATCCCCGCAGAGGTAGAACGAGGCGCCCTCTTCGAGCCAGGCATAGACGTCTTTGCTGTTTTCCAGCAAGCGGTCCTGCACGTAGAGTTTCTCTTTCTGGTCGCGCGAGAAGGCAACATTCAATCGGGTAAGAACGCCTTCTTTCAAGTATTCCTGCCATTCCAGCTGGTAGAGGAAGTCCGTCAGGTAATGCTGCTCGCCGAAGAACAGCCAGTTCCGGCCCTGGGCGCCGGTTGCCTTGCGCTCTTCGAGAAAGGCGCGGAAAGGCGCGATCCCCGTGCCGGGGCCAACCATAATGATGGGTGTGTCCGGGTCTTTCGGAAGTTTGAAGTTTTTGTTCGGAGCGATGTAAACCGGGGTGGTATCGCCTTCCTGAATAAGGTCCGCCAGATATGTGGAACAGACGCCTTTGCGCTGCCGTCCGTAGGAATCGAAGCGCACGACGCCCACAGTCAGGTGCACTTCGCCGGGATGCGCTTTCGGGCTTGAAGCAATGGAGTAGAGGCGGGGCGGAAGCTTGCGAAGGATGCTGACAAGCGTATCCCCGTTGATCGAACTTGCCGGGAAGTCGTGCAGGACGTCGATCAGCTCCCGGTCTTGCAGGTATTCCTGCGCTTTTGCCTCGTTGTCCGTCTGAAGCAGTTTTTCGAGATCCTTGTTTTGGGCGATTTCGTTGTAGCGCCTAAGGACTGGAAGAGAAACACCCGTAATATCCAGCCACTCGCTGAGCGCTTCACGAAGCGGGAATTCCCCCTCTTTCATTTCGACGGACTCGGTCGGGTCGAGCTGCGTGGCTTCAAGGACCGCATCCACGACATCATCCGCATTGTGGGGAATGACCGCCAGCGCGTCACCGACCTCGTAGGAAAGCCCCGATCCGTTCAATTCGAATTCCAAGTGTATGGTCTCTTTTGAGGATCCTCTTCCGTTGAGAAGAGCCCGCTCCTTTAATTTCGCGTGAAATGGGTTGCTTCGGGAATATTTGACCTCTTTTTCCGGTTGTTCGGGCGCTTGCGCAACCGCGGCGGATGCACCTCCCGGAGCCCCCGTCGCGGTTGTGTCCGCTTCGGCCCGCGCATTCGTAAGAACTTCTTTTTCGAGCGCAGCGAGCGCTCCCTTGCTCCACGCGGCATAGTCCTCGTCATAATCGACATCACAATCCTGACGGGGAAAGATGCGGCGGGCGCCAAGCGCTTCCAGTCGACTGTCGAACTCCTTGCCCATCTGACAAAAATGCTCGTAGCTCGTGTCGCCGAGTCCGAGCACGGAATAGCGCACGTCGTCCATCCGGGGGGCGCCATCTCCCATGAAGGCTTCATAAAAATCCCTGGCATCTTCGGGTGGGTCGCCTTCGCCCCATGTGCTGACAAGGATGAGCAGGTTTTCAATGCCCTCCAGTTTTTTGGGCTCCTCGTCCGCCATGTTCAAAACTTTCACCTTGAAGCCGGTCTTTTCCGCGGTTTTTGCCGTCTGGTCCGCCAGCTCTTCCGCATTTCCGGATTCCGAGCCGTAGAGGATCGTCAGACGCGGTTTTTCGACCGCCGCCGGTGCCTCCGGGGCGGGAGCCTGGGCAGTGCCGGTGGCCGGCGCTCCCGAGGAAAATGAAATGCCCTTGCCGCTCCGCAATCCGCTCATGTAGCCCTCCAGCCACAGGATTTGCTCGGAGCTTAATTTTGAGAAGAAATTATTGAGCCACTCCGTTTCTTCAGGAGTGAATGGTGCGGCGGGCGGTACAAATGGATCTGGTTTGCTCATAAGCTCGGGCAATTCAGGCTAAACGGTCGAAACAAACAAGCGCCTTTCGAAAATGCTAGCTTGAATTGATGAATTTTTTCTATATGTTTGGTTTATAAGTGACAAACCTAAAAAAAGATTCAAGTTCAGAATCGATTTTCTTTTCACCGGCGAGCCATGTCGCATTTGCAAGCGGGTGGAAATAACATTGAATATACAGGCATTATGATTTCCGAAAGCGAAGCACCGAAGAAACTGCACAAAAACGAAAGCCTCAAGGAGGCGAGCAACTACTTGCGGGGGACGATCCTGGAGGGCTTGGCGGATGTATCGACGGGGGCGATTTCCGCCGACGACCAGCAAATCACGAAGTTCCACGGGATCTATCTGCAGGATGACCGGGATGTTCGGAGTGAGCGGCGCAAGCAAAAGCTGGAAAAGGCTTATGGTTTCATGGCGCGCATCGGGATGCCTGGGGGGTTGTGCACGCCGAAGCAATGGCTTGTTGTGGATGAGCTCGCGGATTATACTTCGCAAGGGACCATCAAGCTTACGACCCGGCAGGCCTTTCAACTGCACGGCGTCCTGAAGAGCAATCTCAAGTCCGCCATCCGGGAGATCAATGATGCGGCGATGACGACGCTGTCGGCCTGCGGGGACAACAACCGGAACGTGATTTGCAACCCGAACCCGCGTATTTCGGAGGTGCACGAGCAGGTGCAGCCGATTGTGGACGAGGTGAGCGCGCACCTGAAGCCGAGGACCCGGGCTTATGCGGAAATCTGGCTGGACGGCGAGAAAGTCGCCGAGCAGGAGGCGGAAGAGGAGGAGCCGATTTACGGGAAGACCTATCTGCCGCGTAAGTTCAAAATCGCTTTTGCCATCCCGCCTTCAAACGATGTTGATATTTTCACGAATTGCCTCGGGTTTATTGCGATTGTGGAGGACGGCAAACTGGCGGGCTTCAACGTGACCGTAGGAGGCGGCATGGGAATGTCGCACGGCAACGAAAAGACCTTCCCCCGACTGGCGGATGTTCTCGCGTTCTGCACGCCGGATCAGGTGGTGGATGTGGCTGAAAAAATCGTTACCATTCAGCGCGACTACGGTGACCGGGTGGACCGGACGCATGCCCGGTTCAAATATACCGTGGAGGACCGCGGGGCGGACTGGATACGGCAAGAGCTTGAGCGGCGTCTGGGCTACTCCCTCCAGGAGAAGCGCGATTACAAGTTTACGGACATGGGGGACCGCTACGGATGGGTTGAAGGAACGGACGGCAAGTGGCACCTCACGCTCTTTATCGAAGGGGGGCGAGTGGTCGACCGCGAGGACGCCCCTCTCAAGACCGGCCTCCGCGAAATTGCAAAGGTACACAAGGGTGATTTCCGGCTAACCGCAAACCAGAACCTCATCATTGCGCAGGCGCCTTCCGAGGAGCGGGAGACGATCGACAAGCTTGTCGAGCGGTACAAGCTCGATGGTTACAAGACGGCGTCCGGCATGCGCCGCAACCAGATGGCCTGCGTCGCGCTGCCCACCTGCGGTCTGGCGCTGGCCGAGTCCGAGCGCTATCTGCCCGATCTGGTCGGCGAACTGGAGGCGGTCATGGAAGAGGTCGGTCTGAGCGACGATGAAATTGTGATTCGATCCACCGGCTGCCCGAACGGTTGCGCCCGCCCCTATATCGGGGAAATCGGGCTCGTGGGCAAAGTGCCCGGCAAATACAACCTCTATTTGGGCGCCGGATTCGAAGGCGAGCGCTTGAACAAATTGTACCGCTCGTCACTGACCCACGACGAGATTGTCGCGACGCTAAAGCCGATCCTCCTGCAATACGCGAAGGAGCGGGAAGAAGGGGAGCGCTTCGGTGATTTTACGATCCGAAAGGGCTATGTCCAGGCCACCACGGCCGGCAATCGCTTCCATGCGGATCTCGACGAGGCCGCGACAGCCAGGAAGTGATGGTTGTTGGTTAATTGCTTTCCTCGGGATCCAGGGATTTCCCGGATTCTCCGATCCCCTTCAAGTAGCGGAAGTAGTCCGAGCCCGTGCTCAGCATCAGGACGCTGTTTTCATCCAGCGACTTTTCGTAGCTGTCGAGCGTGCGTTTAAAAGCAAAAAACTCGGGATCCTTGTCATAGGCTTCGCTGTAGATTCGGGTGGCTTCAGCGTCAGCGGCGCCCCGGATAATATCGCCTTTGCGTTTCGCCTCGGAGCGGATTTCCGAAACCTGCCGGTCGGCTTTGGCGCGTATGCGGTCGGCTTCTTCGGCGCCTTCCTGCCGGAACATGGTGGCTATGCGCTTCCGCTCGGAAATCATGCGTTCGAAGACCCGGGACTGCACCTGGTCCACATAGTTGATGCGCTTGATGCGCAGGTCGATGAGCGAGATCCCGAAGTCCTCCACCTGTTTGTCCGCTTCGGCCTGCATACGCTTCACCAATTCCTCCCGGCCGGTCTGCACCTTTTTGTCCAGCTGTTTTTCATCACCTTCCGCTTCCACCACTTTGTCCATTTGTTCTTCGTCTATTTCCCAGTCTTTCGAACGAACGATTTCCGATAAATCCGTACTTGCGATAATGGTCTGGACCACTTCGTGCAGCATATCGTCGAGTCGGCTCTGGGCGCTTTCTTCATTGCCCATGCGTTTATAAAAGGCGAGGGCATCCTCAATTCTCCAGCGGGCCGTGGTGTCGATGGATATATTTCTCTGTTCCGCCGTGACCATGTCCTGAGTCGTCCCGTCCCAAGACAAGATGCGTTTGTCCAATCGGTTGACTTCCGTGATGAAGGGGACCTTGAATTTGAGCCCCGCCTCATCCACGACGGGATTTTTGACCGGTTCGCCGAAGCGGGTGATGACCGCCTGTTCGCCCTCTTTTATGCGGTACGTGGAGACGGAAAACGCGGTGGCCAGCACGGCCAGCAGCAGGATAGTGAGTGTGGATTTCATAAAAATTTCGGATGCTTGTTGTTGTAATTACTGGGGCTTTGGCAGGTTCAGCAGGGGCAGGGGGCCGGTTTGTTCCGGGTCCATAATATAGAGTTTCTCAATTTTCGGCAGGACCGTATTCATGGTTTCCAGATACATGCGCTGGCGGGTGGTGGCCTTGGATTTGCTGTACTCTTCCAGGAGCGCTTCAAATCGGTTGGCCTCGCCCTTGGCCGCGTTCACGCGTTCGGCCCGAAAGCCTTCGGCGGCCGCCACAATGCCGGCCGCTTCGCCCCGGGCTTTCGGAAGCACTTCGTTTTGGTAGCTCTTCGCTTCGTTGATCAACTGCTCCTTTTCCTGCTGGGCTTCGTTGACTTCGTTATAGGCCGAACGAACGCTTTCCGTGGGGGGTTTTACGTTCTGGAGATTCACGGCCCGGACAAATACGCCCATCTCATAATCTTTCAGCGCTTCCCGCATTTCCTCCAGAACCTGCTGCTGGATGCGCATTCTTCCTTCGGTGAGCGCATCCACGGCAAGATGGTTGCCGACCACACGCCGCATGACCGCTTCCGAAATATCGCGCATCGTGCCGCGAGGATCTTCCACTGAGTGCAGCCATCGGGAGGCGGCCGTCTCTTTCGGTGCGCCGGCATTCACCCGTTCGTTGGCAACGCGGAATTGCACGGTCCATTGCACGTCGATGACGTTCAGGTCGCCCGTCAGCATCAGGGATTCATCCTTGTACCGGGAGCCGGTATCAAAATCGGTTTGCCGGGCCGCCCTGCGCGTGCGGTAGCCGAATTCCTCCTTCATCACCCGCTCCGTCGGCACGAAGATGGCTTCGTCCACGCCGAAGGGAATCTTGAAATGAAGCCCGGGTTGCGTGACGTTTACGACCTGGCCGAAACGTTTGATAACCGCCACGCCGTTGGCCGGTACCGTGTAATAACTGCTGAGCGCTCCGATGATGACAAGCAGGACGGGAATGATGACGGTCAGGAGGGGGGCTCGCCATTTGAGCCAGAATTTCCGGGCCATTTCAAGGAGCTCCTCAGGAGTGTAGTTTTCAGGTGTGGATGACATAAAATATTGGACGTTTCTGGTTCAGGCCCGGGTTGAAAAGCCGCAACCGCTCAGGATGAAGGGTTGGGCGGGCGGGTGGCGAACACTCATCATTAGGCAAGTTTCGCGGATATGCAAGAATGAATGTCGGGTCGTCAAAATCCAACACCGCGCGCTACTTTAATTTCACCGACCACTAGCAGTCCGTCGGCGCAGTCGGTCGGCTAAGAAATCCTGATCCGCCAGCTTGTAACATTTGAATTTTCGGAAATTAAAGTAGCGTGCAGTCTTCAGTCCAACTAAGCGGCGGATCGGCGGAATGAAATGATTGCTGAAAAACGTTTGCTGAAGCTGCACGCTACTTTATGTCATCATTTATGGGACGGGCGATAACTCAGGGGTAGC
>JBKGYB010000078.1:0-8298 GCA_046546295.1 Opitutales bacterium
CCCAATATCCATAAGTCGTTAATGATCAGTGTTGATCAGTGTTAATCAGTGGTTCAACTGCGGAATGTAGGTTCAACGAACTCAATGAGCTTGAGTCCATCTTCCCGGCGACGGAACGGGTGTCTAGTCTTTGCGCGGGGATTCGTCGGAGGGTGGGGTGTCCCTGGACGCCGGTTCGGCGTTCGCGGTATCCTTTTTAGCGGATCCGGATTGAGAGGATTCCTCCTTTTGCTTGCCTGGGTCTTCGGATTCCATCGCGTTGCGGAAACCGTCTTCCGCGTCACTGGTGGCCTTCTTGAATTCTTTGAGCGACTGGCCCAGCGAGCGAAACAGCTCGGGCAGGCGCTTGGCGCCGAAGAGGAGCAAGACAACGAGTGCGATCAGGAGGATTTCCGGCCCCCTGAGGTTTTGGATGAAAGCAAGTGTATTATTCATTGTGTTGGGGGGGGTTGGCGTTGGTGTGTCGGTGGGCGTGTTCTTCAGTCGGAATCGCCCGCGCTGTTTGTGTATTCGGCTTTCAGATCGTCGATTTCCGAGGACGAAGGTCTTTTTACCGTGTCATTAATATCGGGTTCCCCTTGAAGCACTTCGGCTGTTTGCAATCCACTCCCGCTGAGCCCGGGAGTTGTTTTCAGCACAGCCGTCCGGTCGTTCGCTCGATCACGTGCAATGTAGAACCCTTCTTCCATCGCTTCATCGCCGACTCGAATGGTTGCAATCGAGTTTGAGCGATCAACATGTACGATGTAGGCTTCTTGCGGCGAGATCATTGCGGGCGCATCATCTCCCTGATTGCCTTCGGTGATTTTGAGGCCGTTGCCGGCGCAGGCTGCGAGGAGCAGGCTCATGGCACAGGCGAGTGTGGCCGGGAGGAGGCGCTGGAAAAAGAAAAGGAAAGCGTTGGGGGACGTATGCATGGAATAAAATGGCAATGAATGGATGATAGCGAATTGTTATGGAAGGTAGTGTACGCAGCACAATTGAAACAGGTCGCTTTGTCGAGCTTAACTGTTCCCGTTTTCCCGTTTTACGGTATCCATCCCCGGTTTCTCCATGTTGAGTTCACCTTCAAAGAAGCCGTGCAGCTGGCGAATACGCGTGGGGTGGCGCATCTTGCGCAGTGCTTTGGCCTCGATTTGACGGATGCGTTCACGCGTCACCTTGAACTGCCGACCGACTTCCTCGAGGGTGCGGGAGTATCCGTCCGCCAGCCCGAAGCGCAGCGAAAGGACGCGGCGTTCCCGGTCGCTCAGGCTGTCGAGCACGTCTGTGATCTTCTCGCGCAGAAGGCTGTACGCGGTCATATCGTAGGGGTTTTCGGCGCCCTTGTCCTCAATGAAATCGCCGAAGCTCGTGTCGTCGCTTTCGCCCACCGGGCTTTGAAGGGAGATCGGTTGCTGGGCCATTTTCATGATGGCCTGCACCCGTTCGATCGGCAGCCGCATTTCTTCCGCCACTTCCTCGGCGGTGGGTTCGTGACCCAGCTCCTGAAGGAGTTGTTTTTGCACCTGCATGACCTTGTTGAGGGTTTCGATCATATGGACGGGTATGCGGATCGTCCGTGCCTGGTCGGCGATTGAGCGGGTAATGGCTTGGCGAATCCACCATGTTGCATACGTGGAAAACTTGTAGCCGCGACGGTATTCGAATTTTTCGACGGCTTTCATTAGGCCCATGTTACCTTCCTGGATAAGATCGAGGAAAGAGAGTCCGCGGTTGGTATACTTCTTTGCAATGGAAATGACCAGCCGCAGGTTGGCCTCCACCATTTCCGTTTTCGCCTTATGGGCCTCACGCATGCCCGCCCGCACTTCCTGGATAATGGCGGCCAGTTCTATCGGGGGCATCTTAAACTCTTTCTCGATTTCGGCGAGGCGCTTTTCGATCGCGGCGACGTCGACCTTTTTCCGTCGGCGCGTGGAAACTTTCCGCGCGGCTTCAAGGTCTTCCAGATGACCGGTGATTTCCCGATAGACAGGGGTCAGTTTTTGCATGAACTCTTCGAAGACCTTGAGCTTCAGGCAGTATTTCCGGAGGACGTTCTGCAGTTCGCCCTCGTATTTTTTCATTCGGGTGTGGGCGCGTTTCCGATTGGATTCGGTGGTCGCGTTTTGCTGGCTGTCCCATGCGGCGTAAATCCGCTCGCCCAGTCTGTGCGCCTCTCGCAGCAAGTCGGGCAGGCTGTTGAAATACGATTCACGGCTTTCGATTTTCTTGTCCAGCACGACCCGGTCAAAACGTTCTTCCCGATTGATGAGTTTTTGCACGAGATTGTTCTGGAATTCCAGGGTCAGCGCGGTTGAAAAGAGCGCGTTTTGTGCGCGTTGTTCCGCCTTTTCGATGCGCTTGGAAATGGCGACCTCTTCTTCCCGTGTGAGAAGCGGGACCTGCCCCATTTGCTTGAGATACATCCGGACAGGGTCGTCAAGGATGTCGTTCTGGGAAGTGCGTACTTCTTTTTCCTCGGTTTCCTCCTGGCGCGCCTTGAAGGCTTCCACCTCGTTGTCGTCCAGTATGTCGACCTCGAGGTTCTGGAGAATCGATATGACGTTCTCGATCTCATCCGGATTATTCACGCTGTCCGGGAGCGCCTTGTTGATGTCCTTATAGGTAAGAAAGCTTTGCTCCTTCGAGAGCCGGATGAGCGAGCGGATGCGTTCGTTTAATTTTTCCTGAGCTTTAACGCTGAGCCGGCGCGCGCTTTTTCGCGTGGCGGCTGCGATTTCTTCTTCAGTCCTTTCGGCGATCAGGTCGGACCCTTGTGTCGCCCCCTGCGTCGACTTGTCCGCGGCGGTTGTCTTCCCGGCGGCCTTTGCGCCCGGCCGCGCGCTTTTTTTCCGTGCGTCCGTAGCAGCCTTTGAAGCGGTCTTCGCGGCGGCGGCGGATTTTTTCGCGGCTTGTTTTACGGTCTTTTTAGCTGCGGATTTTTTAGCGGCTTTCGAGGCGGATTTGGCGGTGGTTTTCTTTTTCGCTGCAGGCATGATGATAAAACGAAGGAATTCGGGCCGTAGGACCCGATGCGTTCGAAAGTTCTTTAAAGTTCGATGTGCAAGGGCCGTGCCAGTTCCTTCCGGATGGTTTTGACACGGCGCATGAGTTCAAGTGGTGGATTGGAAGATGGATCGGCGTCAGCTATTTTTTGTTCCAATTGTTTTTTCCGTTCATTCAAGTGGTTTCGGTACAGTTTCTTGAGGCATGCGGCAATTTGTTCTTTTGGCTCTTCGACCTGCAGGTCACGCGAATGGATTTCGGCGAGCAGCCCGCGTTCTTCAATTGACTCAAGGATGCTTTCCACACTCGTGGCATCGTCGATCAGGCCCTCCTGATGTTCGTTGAGAAGGCGCGCAAGCAGCTTGCCCTCGACTGAGTTGGTATCAATCCATTCGTAATCAATGACTTCTGAGATAGGTTGCCCATGCTCCGGAAAGTGTAAAACCAACCAAAGTAATTCCCATGTCGCCTGTGTCAATAGCTTGTTGCCGGATTTTGCGGGTTCGTTTCCATTGTCATTGCTTTCACTTGTGCCTCTCCGGTAACGGCGGCGCCCGGCTCTGTGAAAATCCCGCAGGGCGGCGGCCGGATCAACTTTGATCAAACGGGCGGCCCTTTCCAAATAATCTTCACGGGCAACTTCCGAGGAGACGTTTTGAAGGAGTTCGAAAATCGTCTCAAGCGCGGCGGTTTTTTCCCTGGTGCTTGGCGCCCGGTCGGATGGAAGGTTTTCCGCGACGGCGAGCTCGATGGGGCCGACGGCCTTTTCCCTGAGGGGGGCGATGCCCTCTGCGCCTTGTTCGCGGAGCAATTGGTCCGGGTCGGCCGATTCGGGAAGCAGGAGGAAGCGGCACTCAAGCCCGGCTTTAAATGCTTGCGGAAGGATGCCGAGAGCGGCCTTGCGCCCCGCTGCATCGCCGTCGAGCAGGCATTCCACGGCGCCGGGCTGGTACCGGCGAAGCAGATGCATATGCTTGTCGGTTATCGCCGTCCCTTGGGGCGCGACGGTATTATGAAGCCCGACCGACCAGCAACGAATCGCGTCGAGCTGTCCCTCGACAAGGAGGAAATTATCGCCCGGCTTCAAGTGGGTACGGGCGTGGTCCATGCCGAAGAGGATATTGCTTTTTTCAAAGATCGGAGTGCCGGGCGAGTTGATATATTTTGCCTCGCGGGCGGGATCATCCTGCGGGGTCTGCTGGAGTTGGCGCGCGGTAAACGCGACCACGCGCCCCTGTACGTCCCGGATTGGGATCATCAGGCGACCCCGGAAGCGGGAGCGGAAGCGCTGCGGGTTGGTTTCCCCCTGCCGGGCGTAGAACAGTCCGGACTCCTGCATGGCGGCCGCTGTAATACTCCGCTCGGCGCAAAAACGGGCGAAGGCGCTGGTTTCGACCGGCGCATAACCGATTTTAACGGTTTCGGCGATTTCCATGTCAAACCCGCGATCCTCCCCCCAGTAGTTGCGGACGGGCCCGGCTTCCCCGGAAGCACGGAATTGCTCGTGGAACCAGTCGGCGGCGAGTTCGTGCAGTTCAAAGAGTTGTTTGCGAAGGGAGGCTTGCTCGCGGCTCGGACCGCCTTCCTCATATTCGAGGGTGATGTTGAATTTACGGGCAATATGCTCGATCGCTTCGGAAAACCCTAGGTTCTCCATTTTCATGATAAACGTAAAGAGATCGCCGCCCTCGCCCGAGCTGAAGCATTTGTAGAAACCCCGGTCCGGATGCACGTAGAACGAGGGTGTCTTTTCCGAATTGAAGGGGCTCAAGCCTTTCCATGAACGCCCTGCCTGCTTGAGCTGGACATAGGGGGCGACCACGTCGACAAGGTTGACCTGTTGCTTGATCGCCTCGATCGAGTGTTGAGCGATTCTTGGCATGGTCGAAAAATCCCGTAACAACGAATAACGCTTTAACCTTTATATGATGTAGAGGGGATGCGATGAAAGGGCGCTCCAGCAAAGATACGATTAGCGCAGGCGCTGGAGCGCGGCTTCCGCTTCGGGGCGCAGCGGGTGGTCGGGCGCGAGGTCAATAAACCGCCGGTAGAAGTCCCGGGCCTCGCTTCTGTTCGCTTCGATGCGATCATATGCCCGGGCAAGGGCAAGGGTGATTTCCGGACTATCCGGAATGCGCTCGTAGGCGCTTTTTATTTCGTTCAAGAAAGTGGAGGGGGGCGCCACGCGTTGGACGATGCGCAGGTAGTCCAGGGTATAGTGGACGTTTTCGGGCGCGTGTCGGACGGCTTTGATTGCGGCGGTTTGCGCGTTGCGCGGCTGGCCGGCTGCCAGGTAGGCATTTGAAAGGCGTGCCCAGACGCCGGCCCTGTCGTTTGCCTGGCGGATGGCCTGCCAGTATATACGGATGGCACGTTCATAGTCGAGGTTCCGTTCGGCGGTTGCCGCATGATCGAGCAATGCATCGACATCGAGTGCCGGCCGGGCCTGACGGTCGGGATCCGGTCGTTCTTCATCGGCGGCTTCCGCATCGTTCCCGCTGTTGATCGAATAATTGATCCCCGCCCCTGTTTCCTGCTGGTCGAAGGATACTGCAATGCCGGGATCCGGAGGGGCCGGTTTTACCGGAACGTCCGGATTGAAGCTTGCGTCGCCCGGTTCGAACGATGCGGCTTCAGCCTGTTTGTTTTTGTCGCGGACGGGCTCGTCCGCGCCGGTGGCGGGGGTTTGTGCCATGGCACGTGCTTTTTCCAGCTCCTCAACGGCTTCGGTCTTCCCCATGCCCGCTTCTCCGGGTTCATCGGCCTCCGCATCGCCTGCGGCTGCTTGTGCCCGGCCTGCGGTCGAACTTTCCTCCGAGGATGCCGCAGCTTCCTCCTCTTCGGAGTCAGCTTCGGCATCGCGTTCCTCGCTGGCGCGCGCGGCGCGTTTTTCAGCTACGAGTTCGCGCGCATCGGCCAGTTCGCTGTCCTGCGGCTCGTCGGGGAATTTTTCATCCATGCGGGCGATCAGTGCTTCGGCTTCCTCCCAATTTTCTTCGGCAATTTCACGGTCAAGGAGGCGGAGGAGGGCGCTTAAAGCATGTGGACCGTCGCCTTGCGCGGCTATCGAGAACCAATGTTCAGCTTGTTCTTCGTTGTCGGAGCGCTGGTACAGTTCGCCCAGCGTTGCCGCGGTTTTCGGGTCCGCGGCGCTGTCATCCGGCCCGACGGCCTCGCGATAGGCATCGATCGCGTCCTGCGTGTCGCCGCTCGCGGACTTCGCCTGGCCCAGACGCAGCCAGTGATCGCGGGTCATTTTATCCGGCGCTTCCTGCGCCAAAGTCGCCAGCGTTTCCTCTGCGGCCTCGGGTTGGTCCGCGGCATCCTGCGCTTTGAAAGCTTGAACGAGCAGGTCGGTGTTTTCCGGCTGCAGGCGATAGGCTTGTTCGAGAAAAAACGCCGCCATGGTGGGATCGTCCTGATCCATATAGATCAGGCCGAGTTGTCCGAGGATTTCCGGGTCGTTGGGAAATTTTGTCGACAGGTCTTCCAGGACGGCAATGGCTTCCTCCGATGCGCCTGTGGCATGGAGTTCGACCGCTTCTTCAAGGGCTTCGGCGCGTTCCTCTTCAGGATTGCTGCAAGCCGCAAGTAGAAAAAACGGGAGAGCCGCGCCTATTAGGAATGTGCGTCTGATGATTGCTTTAAACATGGCGGGGTGCTTTCTTTCGTGGATGCTAAGGATGCTGTTTACGGAAACGGGGCAAAATTCACTTTCGCCTCCCATGGCAAGGTGTCAAGCGGATAGACCGACGGGGAGTATGCGCCGGCTTGTGCGCTGGGCGTATGGCGCACAACTTCTGACCGGTATTGTTGCGGTATTGATCGGCCTGTGTGTGCCTGGCCCCGCGCAGGGAGCCGGGGAGAACCCGCCCGTTCGCGCGCCGCTGGGCCGGGCGTGGGAAGCTTCGATCACGCCCGGGGACGAAGCGTCCTATGGCTCTGCTGTGGAACGTTTGCTCATGGCTTACGAGTCGCAGGTCGGAGAAAAGCTGTCACCGGGCCCGCGCGGAAAAGTCGGACTCAAGGTGAACAGTCGGGCGGGCCCGGGTCTGTCCACGCCAAAGGAACTGCTGCGTGCGACTATCAAGGCGATGGAAAAGCGCGGGTTTTCCCGCGAGTCCATCCTGATTGTTGACCACTCGGAGCGTGAGCTCCGCCAGGCTGGAATTCTTCCCCGGTTGAGCGCGGGAAATCCCGATTTTGAGGGCTGTCCGATACTGGCATTGGACAGCGGACAGTATTACGATGCCGACTGGTTTTACGACAGTCCGCTGCCTTCCAGCCGCCACCATGGCTTTGACCCGTTTTCGCGGCCCGGGGGGTGGGACGACATTGGCGAGGATGCAACGGATCGCAAGAGCTTCCTTCCGATGCCCTTGCTCTTTGATGTGGACTTTTGGATTAATTTGCCCGTGGGGATCGACGATCCGGCGCTTGGTGTGGACGGTGTTCTGGCGAATGCCACGCTTTGGAATGTAGGCAACAGCCGTCGTTTTCTTGCCAACGGGGAAACGGCTGCGACGGCGGTGGCGGAAATCGCGGCAATTCCCGAACTACAGGAGAGGATGGTCCTGCACTTGCTGCCGCTGGAGTTGTACCAGTTTATCGGCGGGCCCGAATTCAACGCCCACTATACCCGCTCGGAGCCGCGCCTCTGGTTGAGCGGTGATCCCGTAGCGCTTGATCGCTTGCTTTATGACCGGATGAACGCGGCCCGTCGACAGGAGGGCTTCTCTGAGATCGACCCCTTGCCGTCCCAGATCCCCTTCGCCGCGAGCCTGGACCTGGGTTACTTCAAGCGTTCACAGATCGAAATCAAAAGGGTCGACGAGTAGTATTTTGCCAAAGCGAAGCCTTTCCCCGGGGAAGCCCCCCATAAACCTTAAAAGATTAGTACAACCAGTACAACCACTGATGAACACAGATGGACACTGATCCCGCTGAGCGGGACTGATCCATAATGACTTATGGATATTGGGCGTTTTAATTTCAGGATATTGCCCGAGCTCGTTCAGACGTTCGGAATCCCCATCGCAGAACCGAAGCCGCTAGCTGAAAACGTTTGCTGCTGCACGCTACTTTATGTCATCATTTATGGGATGGGCGATAACTCAGGGGTAGCGTGCAGCTTAAGCAAACGTCCGTGTTAGCCTCTATAAAAACCTTACGGGAACGTTTGCTATAAGCTGCACGCTACGAAGAAAACCGGTTACAGCCGACCAGGATGATTTCTAAGGTTGACGCGCATGCGCGGAGCCGAAGCGACCCCTCCCACCTGTCAAGCAGGTGACCTCCCCTTGGCAG
>JBKGYB010000079.1:0-8269 GCA_046546295.1 Opitutales bacterium
TCATAAGTCATTATTGATCAGTGTTAATCAGTGGTTCAACTGCGGAATGTAGGATAAAAAATATCCGGTATTTGCAAGTTATTGGCTTACATATCCTATTATCCTGTCAGCATGGCTTCCACAAATCGGGTACACGCCCAACGCGAGCATATTTCCACCCATGATGCATTTCTCCCAACCTGCCGCCGACCTCTACGTCCCCGACGAACGCCCGCTCGAAGAGGCCCTCCCCCGCACCACTCGCATGGGCATCGGAGCCCATCAGGACGACCTTGAGTTCATGGCGCTGCACGGCATCCTTGAATGTTTTCATAAGACCGATCAATGGTTCGGCGGCATCACCTGCACCGACGGCGCCGGCAGCTCCCGGAGCGGGCCCTACGCCGAATTCAGCGACGAGCAAATGAAAGCCGTCCGGCTGGAGGAACAAAAGGCCGCCGCCCAAATCGGGCAGTACGGATTCATGGCCCAGCTCGGCCACAGCTCCGCCCACGCAAAAGAACCCGCGAAGCGCAATGCTCTGAGCTCCGATATTCGCATCCTCCTCGAGCACACGCTGCCCGAGGTGGTCTACACGCACAACCCCTTCGACAAACACAGGACCCATGTCGGCGTGCTGCTCGCCGTCCTCGAAGCCGTCCACGCCCTGCCCGAATCGGACCGCCCCCGTCAAATCTTCGGCTGCGAAGTCTGGCGTGGACTCGATTGGCTGCCCGACAGCCTGAAAGTCATCCACAACGTCAGCGCCCATCCCAATCTCGCCGCCTCACTCAACGGCGTCTTCGACTCCCAAATCACCGGCGGAAAACGCTACGACCTCGCCGTCGAAGGCCGTCGCTTGGCTAACGCCACCTTCTTCGAATCCCACGCGGTCGACGACGCCAACCGGGTCGCCTACGCAATCGATTTGTCCGCACTGAGAACTCCGGAAGTCTCCCTTGAGGACTTTATGCGAAATCTCCTGGATACGTTTGACGACGAAGTTCTGGGCCTGATCAACGATTTGAAATGGTTTTGAAAAGGATCAAAACAGGGCGCCCCATACCGCCTTGTAGGTCGACGCGCTCGCTAAGCGGGACGCCTCGCCTCCGCGTCTCGTTTGTCCCGAAAGTCAGGTTTCGAGCACGATGACGTCGAGGTCACGAACCTTGCGGAAATGCTCTTCGTCGGCTGGCCCGACGAGCAGGCCGGTTTTAAGGAAGCGTGCGGAGGTCTTCGACCATCTCGCCAAGCGTGCACTTATTTCCTTGCGCAAGGGGCAATAGTTCGGCAATCGGCGCCTTGTTCTTCGTGAGAACAAAGCTGTCGCCAGTATACCGGATGCGCTCCAGACAATCGCCCAGCTTCCGCGCGGCTTCCGTGCAAGGAATCTCAATTTTCATACATAATTGTGTAATCTACAGGATTTCCAAAGTCAACCCGTAAGAGCTGATTTCCCCGCTCATTTTCGTTCGACGCGCGTTGCCTCAATTTCAGTCCGGGACTTCGACTTAACTTGAAAGAGGTCCCGATGCCTGCGATTACCCGTGCCGTCGGCCCTTCGTGAGTTTTTGGGCGATCAAAAATTGCACGTGCGATTCGAGCCGTTCGACTTCCTCCGGATCCTTGCCTTCCTCCTCCGCTGCCCGAAGGGCTTCTTCAGCGCGTTGCTGCGCCGCTTCCACTTGGGAAAGATCTATGTCCTGGACGTCAATCGCCGCCTCCGTGAGCACCGATACCGTGTCGCCCATCACCTTGGCAAACCCCTGATCAATCGCCACCAGTTCTCTTGTCTCCCCGTTGAAGACCACGAGTTGCCCGGGAACCAGCCGAGTGACAAGGGGCACGTGCCCCGGCAGGATGCCGGTTTCCCCCATCTCCGTTGGAAGCACGACCTGGTCGGCCTCAGTGCTGAGGACTTTGTCGTCGGGCGTAATGATCTCCAAGGTTAAAGCCATGATTAAGCGCTTTCTTTCTTCTTTTCTCCGGACATGGCTTCCTCAATCGACCCCTTCATATAGAGATCGTTTTCAGCCATGTCATCACACTCGCCGTCGAGGATCATCTTGAATCCTTTCACTGTATCCTCACGCGAAACGTACTGCCCGGGCGTGCCGGTGAAGACTTCGGCCACGTGGAAGGGCTGGGAAAGGAACTTCTGCACCTTGCGCGCGCGGTAGACCGTCTGTTTGTCCTCGGGCGACAACTCGTCCAGTCCGAGGATCGCAATGATGTCCTGCAAGTCCTTGTAGCGCTGGAGGACACTCTGGACACCACGCGCCACCTGGTAGTGTTCTTCGCCGACGACCTCGGGGTCGAGCGCTTTCGAAATCGACGACAGGGGGTCGACTGCGGGATAAATGCCGAGCTCGGCGATGGAGCGCTCCAGCACGATGGTTGAGTCAAGGTGCGCGAAGGTATTCGCCGGCGCGGGGTCGGTGAGGTCGTCAGCCGGGACATAAACAGCCTGGAAGGATGTAATCGACCCCTTTTTGGTCGAGGTGATACGTTCCTGCAGATTGCCCATTTCCGCAGCCAGCGTGGGCTGGTAACCCACCGCCGAGGGCGAGCGGCCAAGCAGCGCGGATACTTCCATCCCCGCTTGCGAGAAACGGAAAATATTATCGATAAAGAGCAGCACGTCCTGGTTCTTTTCATCACGGAAGTACTCCGCCATGGTAAGACCGGAGAGGCCGACCCGCATGCGGGCGCCCGGCGGTTCGTTCATCTGCCCGTACACCAAGGCCACTTTTGAATTTTCAATGTTCTCCTGGTCGATCACCCCGGCATCCGACATTTCGTGGTACAGGTCGTTGCCCTCACGCGAGCGCTCGCCAACCCCGGCAAAAACGGAATAACCGCCGTGCGCTTTCGCGATATTATTGATCAGCTCCATGATGACGACCGTCTTCCCCACGCCGGCGCCGCCGAAGGCGCCCACTTTGCCGCCCTTGGTGAAGGGGCAAATCAAGTCGATCACCTTGATGCCGGTCTCGAGAATTTCGGTCTCGGTCGCCTGATCCACAAGCTCGGGCGGCGTGCGGTGAATGGAGCGCCGCTCCTCCGTCCCGACCGGCCCCTTCCGGTCCATTGTGTCGCCGGTCACATTGAAAATGCGGCCGAGCACCTGCTCACCCACGGGCACCGAAATAGGAGCGCCGGTTGCCTCAACCTCCATGCCGCGCGTAAGCCCGTCGGTCGAGGACATTGCGACAGCGCGGACCACGCCATCTCCAAGGTGTTGCTGCACCTCAAGGGTCAGCGTCTGGTCCGCCCCGCTTACTTGAAATTTGATTTGTATCGCGTCGTATATGTCGGGGACGCTGTCCTCCTGGAAAGACGCGTCGACGACAGCGCCGATGACTTGGACGATTTTTCCGTTGGTACTCATGGTATTGTGGACGTTGTAATTTATAGCTGCTGTGCTTTTGTTTGGAATTGGCAGGGTTTATATCCGTCGGTTGAAGCGATTCTCATTCGGTCAGTTGTTCGCGGCGGCGGAAATTTCGATGAGTTCCTGGGTGATGGCGGCCTGACGGGCCTTGTTGTAATCGAGCGTCAGGTCGTCGATCAGGTTGTTGGCATTGTCCGTGGCCGCTTTCATCGCGACCATTCGGGCGCAAAACTCCGAGGCGCGGGTTTCAAGCAACAGCTGATAAATCAGGACCTTGACGTACAGGTCGGGCAAGTCATGGAGAACCGCGCGCACGCCGGGTTCAAAGGCCATTTCCCGGGCGTCTTTCCGGGCATCCAGCGCCGGTGTTTCCTTCACGCGCTCGCGCAGCTGGTCCAACACCTCGCGCAGATCCGTAATCGGAAGGAGCGGTTGAACCAAGGGCTTTTGAACAAGTACGTTGACAAAGCTCGGATACGCTATCTCCACAGTGTCGATTTTCCCGCTCAGAAAGGAATCGATCAGCAACTTCAACATCGGCCGGATCTCCCCAAACGTCGCCTTGTCGGAAAATGAGAAATCCGCCATTAAATCACGCCGCGTTCGGCTGATGAACTGCGTGGCCTTACGTCCGACAGTGATATACTTCGCGTTGCTCCCGACTTCCTCGCCAATTTTGCGGAAGAGATTCGTGTTGAGCGGACCACACAGGCCTTTGTCGGTGGACAACACAAGGATGCCTCTTGTCTGCACCTGACGTTTCTCGAAAAACGGGTGTTCGAGGGGCACGCCGCGAAAGTCCAGCTTTTCCCCGACCGTGTCCAGGAGGTCGGCAAGCAGCAGCGCGTATGGACGGCCGGCCACTGCCGCGTCCGTCGCCCGTTTCTTCTTGGACGAGGAAACCAGCTGCATCGCGCGCGTGATCTGCCGGGTATTTTTTACCGACTTGATGCGGCGGCGAATATCACGAAGATTGGCCATTTAGAAAAACTTGTTTGAGGACTCGTTGCTTTGTTTGGGGAGGCTGGAAGGCGTGGAACCGCTCGTGGCTTAACCGGCGTAACCGCTCTGCCATTCATCGACCGTTTTTTTCAACTCCTCTTCGATCGAGTCATCCAGCTTTTTCTCCGTCCGGATACGCTCCATAACTTTCGTCCCTCGGGTTTCAAAGTGTTCACGGAGATTGTTGGCTGCCTCCACGACTTTCTTTTCTTCGATCTTGTCGAAATAATCGTTCTGGATCGCCCATATCAATGCGGTCTGCACTTCGACAGGGATCGGATTGGAGGCGGATTGCTTGAAGAGTTCGACGACGCGTGCCCCGCGGTCCAGCTGCGCCTTGGTCTTTGGATCGAGATCGGAGCCAAACTGCGCAAAGGCCGCCAGTTCGCGGAACTGCGCCAACTGGAGCTTGACCTTGCCGGCCACTGACTTGATCGCTTTTATCTGTGCGGCGGATCCGACCCGGGAAACGGAGAGCCCGACCGAAATCGCCGGGCGCACCCCCTGGTTGAACAAGTCGGTCTCAAGAAAGATCTGACCGTCCGTAATCGAAATAACATTCGTCGGAATGTAGGCGGATACGTCGCCGGCCTGCGTCTCAATAATGGGCAGCGCCGTCAATGATCCATCCCCGTTCTCTTCGTTCAGCCGCGCCGCCCGCTCGAGGAGCCTGGAGTGCAGGTAGAAAACATCGCCGGGATACGCTTCGCGGCCTGCGGGTCGTTTGAGCACCAGTGACATCTGGCGGTAGGCGACCGCCTGCTTGGAAAGGTCGTCGAAAACAATGAGCGCGTCCATGCCGTTGTGCATGAAATACTCGCCCATCGCCGCGCCTGCAAAAGGAGCGATGTACTGGTTGGTCGGGTTATCCGCAGCCGGCGCCGTTACCACGGTCGTGTATTCCAGCGCGCCGGTCTTCTCCAGTGTGGCAACGGTCCGGGCGATGTTGGCGTTCTTCTGGCCGACCGCTACGTAGATCGAGTAAACCGGACGGAAGCCTTCTTCAAAACTGCCGTCCTCACGCCGGTGCTGGTTGTTGATGTTGCCCTGGTTGATGATCGTGTCGATCGCGATCGTGGTCTTGCCGGTCGAACGGTCGCCGATTATCAGCTCCCGCTGGCCGCGCCCGATCGGAATCATCGAATCGATCGCCATAATGCCCGTCTGCAGGGGTTGGTCCACCGACTTGCGCGGAATGATCCCGGGCGCAATCGCATCGACCGGATAGGTTTCGTTTGTATCCACGGGTCCCTTGCCGTCGACCGGCTTGCCGATCGCATCCACGACACGCCCGAGCAGGCCCTTGCCCACCGGCACGGAGAGCAGACGCCCGGTGGTCGAGGCCTCGTGGCCTTCGGTCAGGCGGGAATAATCGCCCATAATGACACAACCGACTTCGTCTTCCTCAAGATTCAGGGCAAGACCGAATACATCTTCGCCGAAATCGATCATCTCGTTGTACATCACCCCGGACAGCCCTTCCAGCCGGGCCACGCCATCGGCGATGGAAATGATCTTTCCGGTGTTCGACTTGACGGCGCCCCCTTCAAACCGGGCGATTTCGTTTTCAATTTGTTCAACTATTGAGTTCATGGGAAAATTTTGTCTGGTTAGTGGACGTTTTCAGCGAGGCGTTTCAGACGGCCCGCGACGGAGGCATCGTAGAGGTCGTCGCCGATACGCACGCGGAGCCCTGCTATAAGGGAGGGATCGTTTTGGGAAACCGCCTGAATGGGGCGGCCGTAGGTTTTTGAAAATCCGGCGCCGATGGTTTCGGTCACGCTTTCGCTCAGATCCACCGGTGTTGCGACCACGGCGGTCTGGCGGGCGATCTCCCGGCGTATGTATTTGAGATAGAGGTTCAGAATACCGGCATGATGCCGGAATTTTTTTTGTCTGAGCCCGTCGAGCACTTCGTTCACGTTCTCCGAAGTAACGACGCCGTCGGTCTTGGAGCATGCCACCAGTCTTTTGGCGAAACGGATGATTTTCTTATCACGGGTCATACCTTCAAACAAGAAAGACGGTTAACGTTCCACCCCGGCCAGTTCTTCCGCCGCGGTTTCGGAGAAATCCTGCTTCTCCTCGTCCGACAGTTCACGGCTGAGCACTTTTGCGGATGTTTCAACAACCAGCCGGGCAACCTCCTGGCGCACATCGGAAAGCATTTTCTGGCGCTCCAGCTCGGTGGCCTCGCTCGCCTTGCGAAGCACGGCTTCCGCTTGAGCGGTGGCTTCCTGGGTCTTTTTCTCCAGCAGTTCCTTGGCCTGTTCGCGCGCCTCTGCGAGGATGCGCTGCGCCTCCTCGCTCGTTTCCTTGCGCTTTTCCGCCCGCTCGCGCTCGGCTTCCGCCAGCTGTGTTTTCATTTCCTCCGCATACTGCAACCCGTCGGCGATTTTTTGCTGCCGCTCGTCGAGCGTCGAGACCACCGGTTTGACGGCGAACTTCCAGAGCACCACCATGACCAGAATAAAATTGATCCCCTGGGCGACGATGAGTTCGGGCTTGAGGCCGAAGTTTTCCGCAATGGTCACAAAACTATTTGCCTCGGGGGCCGCTGCGGATGCTGCCGCTACCGTCTCCGTGAGACCTGAACTGATGAAAAAGTCTAACATGGTGGTTGAGTCTAAGTTGGCGTCAATTTGACGTGGCTGCGCGACGCGCAGCCACGCCGGATCAATCAACTAGAGGAACAGCGCGATCAGACCGAGACCTTCGGCGAGTGCCATGGCGATGATGGATTGCACGAGAATTTTAGTGCTCGCTTCGGGGTTGCGGCCGACTGACTCACAGGCCTTCAAGCCGATCAGGCCAACGCCGATTGCGGCGGCACCTGCCGCGACTGCGCCCTTGAGCTCACCTTCACCAATTGTGACGGCAGCGGTTTGGATAATTTCGTTTATCATGATGTTGTGGTTTTGTTTTGTGGTTGGTTCGCTCCGCCCACGCTCTGTGAATTGGATTCTGGCATGGTCCCGGATACGAAATTTTAGTGCGCGCCTTCCGGACTGTCGTCGTGATTACAAATCAAACCGATGTAAACGGCGGTCAGAAGCGCAAACACCAGAGCCTGAACGGCACCGATCAGCATTTCGAGGAAGTAGAAAGGCACGGGAAGAATGTAGTTCAGAAAGCCAAACTGGGTGGTCATCGTCGCAAGAAGGTTTTCCCCACCGAAGACATTCCCGTAAAGACGCACCGACAGTGAGACCGGCCTGAGCGCGATCGAAATCAATTCGATGATCCCGACCAGGAAGAAAAGAGGAAAGAGCAGAAGGTAGATAATTTTGGGCATCTCGTTCGGATCGGCCTTGTTTCCGAAGATGTCGAAAACCAGAGTTTTGATGCCGACGTAGCGAAGCACAAAGTAAATCCAGCCGATGACCGAGGCAATCAGCCCCAGAGCGAGGGTGGTGTTCAGGTCCGAATTTGCCGGTCGGAACCAGTAGTTGAGGTGCCCGTGCTCAACCGAGCCGAAGGCACCCACTCCGGGGATCAAGCCGCTCCAGTTGTGAATCAGGACAAACAGAAACAACCCGATGAGAAGGGGAAAGGTCGGGCCGCTCATCTTCTTTCCGACAATCGGCTCAAAGATATTGTCCCTCAGTCCGCAGACGACGCCTTCCACGACGGCTTGCCCTTTCGATGGGACCAGCGTCGCCTTCCCAATCGCCAGACGGATACCGAGAATCAGGACGATTGAGATGACCCAGCCCGTGAGCATCGAGTTCGTGATCGGCAGTCCAAGAACCTCAGTCAGCGTGTAGGCGGATGGGCTGACAGCACCGTCGGCAGCCGAGGCGGAGGATGCGCCTGCTGCGAACAAAATAAGGATTGGAAATGGCTTGTTCACGAGTGACTTGGGAACAATGAGGGATCGAAGAGAGAGAAGAG
>JBKGYB010000080.1:0-8251 GCA_046546295.1 Opitutales bacterium
GGTCCTGAGCTGGTCGAAGGGCTCCGTAACAGAGCGCTGTGCGGCATTCGACCGCACTTTCGGAGTCAGGGCGTCCCGCCCTGATGCGTATGCTTGCTTTCCGCCGGCTCAAGACTCCCCCGAAAACCCGAAGATGGTGTTACGCAAATTTCACTGAGGCAAGGAGTCCTTGGGCTGGAAGCTGCCCAAGGGGTGGTCGGCGGCGTTCGGGGCGAGGTCTTGCAAGGAGTTTGTCGGGCTTCGTTGAAAGACTCCTGTATTTTCAGTCATCCGTCTCCGGGTTTTTTCCGCCTTCGGTTTCGTCGATTATGCGGACCGGTTCCGCATCCTTGAGGATGGCGTTTGCCTCTTCCCGGGATTCAACGAACTTCGGCCCTGTATCATTTCCCCAGTCCCAGCTCTTTCCAAGAACGATGTGTTGCACGGGGAGGTCCTCGGAGATGGGTGTTTCCACGGAGTCGCTGACCGTGCTGACCACTTGGCCGGCGGGACCGGATTTGCGCTTGAGGCGGGCGAGCGTGAAAAGTTGATCGTCCTTGCGGTAGACTTCTTCGATGGAAACGCGCCAGCCGGCGTCCGGAACATCCAAACGGATCGAGATCGTACTGGTTTCATCGTCCGGTGAGGATGCCTCGGGCTCATCGAACGTTCCGGCCAGGACAACGGAACTTTCGGCGGGGTCGAAGTGTTCCTGAATCACTTCGTTCACGCGGTCGGGGGTGACTTTCTGCAGGTCTTCGGTATACTGGTCGATATAATCCGGCGGGAGTCCGCGTTGCACGAAGCTGTGGAGTTGTCTGGCGACGCGTGAGGTGGTGGACAGATTGACAAGGTAGGACCCGCTCAATGTCTGCAGGGCATCCTCGACTTCTTCGTTGGTCACGCCGGATTCGTGCCATTTTGCAACGACTCCGTCCGTGGCCTCGAGCCCCTCCTGCAAGGTGGCGGGTGAGAAGCTGGCCTGAAGCACCCAATTGCCCGGAGTGAGCAGGTCGCCCGTATGGTGCGTGCGAATATCATAGGTGAGGCCTTTTTCCTGACGCACGGAGCGCATGAGTCGGGAGTTGAAATTGCCGCCCAGAATAAAATTCCCGACCATGAAGGGGATATAGGCTTCATCGGTGCGACGAATGCCGGTGTAGAAGCCGTGTCGTACAGCGACGCTAGTTTTGTCGCGTATAAAGATCCGTTCGGTTTCCCGGGTGTTTTTTTCGGGGTTCGGCCAGTCCTCCGGATAGTCCTTGCCGCCGGACCAGTCCGAGAACGAGGACGCCACGGCATCGGTCAATCGTTCGAAGTCGATATCGCCTGCGAATACCAGCAGCATGGACTCGGGACCGTAAAACCCGCGATGAAATTTCCCGATTTCATCCACTGTGGTGTCGCGCACGGAATCGGCCAGTTCCTGCAGGGGATGGTCGTAGTTGGGATTGTCGGAGGGATAGAGCAGTCGGTTGAGCGCGGCGCTTGCCCGGTAGTCCGGGTCGTCCTTTGCCTGCAGCAGGTTTGTTGTCTGGCGGCGACGGAGGGTTTGGAAGACTTCGGCGTCGAATGCTGGCCGGCGCAGTTGTTCCGCGAGAAGTTCCAAAACCGGTCCGGCGTCCTCCTTGAGAAACCTCCCGGAAAACCCGAGACTATGATTTCCGGTTTTGAAGCTCATGGAAGCGCCGAGGTTATCCAAGCGTTTGGCGATGGCGAAGCGATCCATGTCTTCCGTCCCTTTGTCCAGCATGGCGGCGGTCAGGGCGGCAACGGCGGGCTTGTCGGAAGGGCTGAAGGCATCGCCTGCGGCAAAGCTTCCGACAAAGGAAACAACCTCCTCGGCCGGCATGTCGATGGCGAGCACTTCCACTCCGGCGACGGTTTTCCTCTGCAATCGGTCTGCGAACTTCGATTCCGGGATGTTGCCGGCGTCAGGTTTTGCGCCAGAGGAACCAGTGGCGTTGGCGGGACGCGGAGCGGGCGAGTCGGGCGCACGGAAGTTTTGCGGGCCGGGCAGAAGGGGAGCGGTTTCCAGTGCCGGAGTCGATTCATTGTCTGGAACGAACCAACCGGTGGTGCGTCTTTTATCGACGAAATATCTACGAGCGACTTCACGCACCTCGTCGGCGTCTACATCCTGTATGGCTTCCGGATGTTTGATGTATTGGGTCCAATCGCCCATTGCGATGGCTTCATTTATGGCGCCGGCTATAGCGAAAGGGCCGTCCCGGCCGTACACGGTTTCGGCGCGCACCACGGATTTCGCGCGTTCAAGCTCGTCCTCGGTCACCCCATCCTCAGCGAGTGCCTCTATTTCCCCGAGGATGAGCTCTTCCACCTCCTGATGGGATACGTCCTGCGTCAGCCGGGCGCCGAATGTGAAGAGCCCCGGATCACGGAGTCTGGGGGCGAATGTAAAGCTGTAGGAGGCCTTGCCTTCATCCTCCAGGGCGCGGTACAAGCGGCCGGTTGTATCCGCGCCGGCGATTTGCCGGATGAGGGAAAGCGCGGCCCAATCCTCATGCGTCCCTTCGGGAATTTTGTAACTGAGCAGCACGACGCCGGTCTGGCCGTGGCGTTGCAGTTCGAGGCGGCGCGGACCCCGCTGTTCCGGCTCCTCGGTAACGACTTCCGGGATCGGCTCCGGCGATGACGGGATCCCGCCGTAGGACTCCTTTGCGTTTTTCAGGACGGCCTCGGTGTCAAAGCCTCCGATGATCGTAAGGACGGTGTTGTTCGGCCAGTAGTAGGTGTCGTAAAAGGACTTCAATTTGTCCGTCGAGGTGCTTTCAATGTCGGGCTTCCAGCCAATAGTGGGGTCCCCGTAGGGATGGGCCAGAAAGGCCGTGGCGAAAGTTTCCTTGATTAAAGTCTGAACGGGGTTGTTTTCCCCCCGTTCGTATTCGTTGCGGACAACGGTCATTTCCGAGGCGAGGTCTTTGTCCCGCAGGCGGAGGTTGCGCATGCGGTCGGCTTCCAGCTTGAGGGCCAGGGGAATGTGCTGGCGGGGGAGCACCGCATAGTAGTTGGTCCGGTCGAAGTAGGTGCTCGCATTCGAGCGGGCGCCGATCCGCTCCATTTGCGTGGAGTAATCATCGCCGTCTTCCGGATTAAAGCGTTCGGTGCCCTTGAACATCATGTGCTCCAGCAAATGCGTGGCTCCCGTGGTCCCGGAGACTTCGTTGCGCGATCCGACCTTATACGTGACCATCACTGCGGCGACAGGCAGCTCGTCCATTGGCAGAAGGAGAATGCGCAGACCGTTGTCCTCAAGTTCGTATTCGTCGATGTCGTCGACGGACCGGACGTGGCGGACCCCTTCCACTGCGGATTCTTCGGCAGCGGTGGAAAATGCAAGCAAACAGGCAAAGGTGAAAGTAATAAAACGTATCATGGCGTGAACTCAAAACAGTCCTTGTTTAATAAGTAAAGGTTCCTTGTTTTTATTGCAAAACTCAGAATGAAATCTCACAAGCATTGTGGAAATGAAACTTCATTCAGCGGTTTTACTGAATTGTTAACAAGAGCGCTGGCTTGCCGCTTTGCCCCCAACCTTTCTGAAAGGGAAAAACGGAAAGTGAAAGATCTCGAAGGTTTTATTTGTTGGGTTCTTGACTCAAAAACAAAAAATACTACAGAAACCTATTTACATTTTATCTGAGAAGGGTTTTATCCCAATCTTCATATCAATGGAAACGCAGGAAAACATACATCCGGAATTCGACCGCATGCTGAGCCGCGAGGCCAAGGAGGCGCAGCTCGGGCAGCGCGGCCATGTCTTCTGGTTCTACGGGCTGTCGGGCTCGGGGAAGAGCACTTTGGCGAACGGGCTTGAACGGCGTTTGGCGGGGGCCGGTTACGTCACGAAACTGTTGGACGGCGACAATATCCGGAGTGGGTTAAACAGCGATCTCGGGTTCACAGACGCGGACCGGGAGGAAAACATCCGTCGGATCGCGGAAGTCGCCCGTCTCTTTCTGGACGCGGGGCTGGTGGTCTTTGCCTCATTTATCACGCCAAAGCAAAGCTTGCGTGACGCGGCCCGTACCATTGTGGGGGCAGAGGACTGCACGCCGGTCTTCGTCCAGGCCTCCTTCGAGGCCTGCTCGGCCCGCGATGTGAAAGGGCTTTATGCAAAAGCCGCGTCCGGCGGGGTGAGCCAGTTCACGGGCCGTGATTCCGCTTTTGAAGAACCGCCGTCCGGCGCCCCGGACTGGGTGGTCCCGACGGAGGGCCAGAGCGAGGAAGAAACCGTGGAGGCCCTCTACCAACAAATTCTGCCCTTTATCAAAAAACCCGCATAAGCGGCAAATTTTTTTAAAAAACGTCATGCATCAGGATTATACCATCACACACTTGGAACAGCTGGAATCCGAAGCGATCTTTGTGCTTCGGGAGACGGCCGCTCAATTCAACAAACCGGTCCTTCTGTTTTCCGGAGGCAAGGATTCGATCGTTATGGCGTATTTGGCCAAAAAAGCCTTTTGGCCGGCCAAACTTCCGTTTCCATTGATGCACGTGGATACCGGGCATAATTTCCCGGAAACCATCGAATTCCGGGACCGCTTTATGGAAAAACTTGGCGCGCAGCTCGTGGTTGCGTCCGTGCAGAAAGCGATTGACGAGGGCAAGGTGGTCGAGGAGAAGGGCGCCAATGCAAGCCGCAACGGCTTACAGACGGTCGCCCTGCTGGAAGGATTGGAAGAGGGCCAATACGACGCCGCGCTCGGGGGAGGGCGACGGGATGAAGAAAAGGCGCGCGCGAAAGAGCGGTTTTTCTCGCACCGCGATGCATTCGGCCACTGGGACCCGAAAAAACAGCGGCCCGAACTGTGGAATATCTTCAACGGCCGCAAGCATCACGGCGAACACTTCCGGGTATTTCCCCTGAGCAACTGGACGGAGATGGACATCTGGCAGTACATCAAAGCGGAGGACATTGAACTGCCCTCGCTCTATTTTTCCCATGAGCGGGATTGCTTTGTCCGGAACGGCGTGATCATGGCGGTCAATGATTTTGTGGAGCTTCAGCCCGGCGAAACCGTGGAAAAAACGCGTGTCCGCTTCCGCACGATCGGTGACGCCACCTGCACGGGGGCGACGCTTTCGAAAGCGGAAACAGTGGACGATATCATTGCTGAAGTAGCGGCCGCCCGCGAGACCGAGCGTGGCTCACGGGCCGATGACAAGCGCTCCGAAACATCCATGGAAGACCGCAAGAAAGAAGGCTATTTCTAGGATTCCGCCTGCGAAGTCCGACGGAATCCCGTAAGAGGCAATATCATGGCAAAAAGCAGAGGGTTTTTTGAAAACTAACAATTCTAAAGTATTTCACACAATGAGCGAAGAAAACAATGAAGGGTATCTCAACATGGATCTTTTGCGGTTCACCACCGCAGGTTCCGTCGACGATGGAAAAAGCACGCTTATCGGCCGTTTGCTCTTTGACAGCAAGGCGATTTTTGAGGACCAGCTCGAAGCGATGGAGCGCAGCTCCAAGTTGCACGGCGATGAGAACGTCAACCTCGCGCTTCTTACGGACGGCCTGCGCTCCGAGCGCGAGCAGGGAATAACGATCGACGTCGCCTACCGCTATTTCGCCACGCCCAAGCGCAAATTCATCATCGCCGACACTCCGGGCCACATACAATACACCCGCAACATGGTCACGGGCGCCTCCACCGCGAACCTCGCGATCCTGCTTGTCGACGCACGGAAGGGCGTGATTGAACAGACCTGTCGGCACGCGTTTATCGCGAACCTTTTGCGAATCCAGCACGTTGTCGTCTGCGTCAATAAAATGGACCTCGTGGACTGGGATGAAAAGATCTACAACGACATCGTTCGGGACTTCAAGAAATTCGCCTCGCGCCTGGATAATATCGTGGAGGCCACCTTCATTCCGGTCAGCGCGCTGATCGGGGACAATATTGTCGATAAATCGACAAACATGGATTGGTACCAGGGCCCCTCCCTGCTGTACCATCTTGAGACGGTGTATGTCGGGGCCGATGCCAATCATGTGGACGCGCGCTTCCCGGTGCAGTGGGTGATTCGTCCGCATTCCGACAACTGGCACGACTTCCGCGGCTTTGCCGGGCGCGTGGCGGGCGGCGTTTTCAAACCGGGCGACCCGGTGGTGGCGTTGCCTTCCGGGTTTAAGTCAACCATCCGCGCGATTCATGCCATGGACGGCGAAAAAGAGGAGGCGTTTACGCCGATGTCGGTCGCCATAACACTGGAAGACGAAATCGACATTTCGCGCGGCGACATGCTGGTCAAGCCCAACAACCCGCCGACGCCCCGCCAGGATGTGGAGGCGATGATTTGCTGGTTCTCCGAAGACACCACCCTCGCGGGAAAGAAAAAATTCGTTCTTCGCCACACCACGGCCGAAGTGAAGGCGATTGTCACGGAGATCCGTTACAAAGTGAACATTAACACGCTTCACAAAATCGAGGATGACCTCGAGTTCCGGCTCAACGACATCGGGCGCATCGCCCTCCGGACTTCCGCCCCGCTTTGCGCCGACAATTATCACCTGAACCGTCTGACGGGTAGTTTTGTGCTCATTGACGAACAAACAAACAAGACGGTGGCAGCCGGGATGATTTTATAATAGAAGGTTTTTCCATGCCCGATGTTGTTGCAGTCCTTGATTTCGGTTCCCAGTACACCCAGGTCATTGCCCGGAGGATCCGGGAGGCAAACGTCCTTTCAAGAATCTTTCCCTACGCCACAAAAGCTTCCGTGCTTCGGGAGGAAGGGGTGAAGGGCGTCATCCTGTCGGGGGGACCATCCTCCGTGCTGGCGAAAGACGCGCCCGTGCCGGACAAGGGGATTTTCGAACTAGGCGTGCCGGTGCTCGGCATTTGCTATGGGGAGCAGTTGATGGCGCACATACTGGGCGGCCAGGTCGGGCGGAGCGGTCAGCGGGAGTTCGGGCACGGCACGCTGAAGATCCGGAAAAAGGGGAAGTTATTCGCGGGCCTGCCGCAACAGCTGCGCGTGTGGAATTCGCATGGCGATCGCCTCGAGCGCTTGCCCGAGGGGTTTGAAGCGGTCGCTTCGACGGAAAATTCGCCTTATGCCACCATCCAGGATGCGGCGCGCGGTTTTTACGGCCTGCAATTTCACCCGGAAGTCGCGCATACCGAAATGGGAATGGAAGTGCTGGCCAATTTTTTGTTCAAGATATGCCGCTGCAAGGCGGAATGGTCGATGGCCCGTTATATCGAACACGCCGTACGCCAAATCCGCGAACAGGTCGGGGATCAGCGCGTGATTCTCGGGCTGAGCGGGGGAGTCGATTCCTCAGTGGCCGCAGCCCTGATTCACAAGGCGATCGGCAAGCAGTTAACTTGTTTGTTCGTCGACAACGGCCTGCTGCGCTTGCACGAGCGCGAACAGGTGGAGAAATTATACGGCGATCATTTCGACCTCGACTTGCGCGTGGCCCGGAAGAGCTCGCTGTTTCTCGAGCGCCTGAAGGATGTTTCGGATCCCGAAAAAAAGCGGAAAATCATCGGCAACACCTTTATCGAAGTATTTGACGCCGAGGTGCAGCGTTTGAAACGAAAGGGGAATTACGGATTTCTCGCACAGGGCACGCTGTATCCCGACGTAATCGAGTCGGTCGCCATCGACGGCAATCCCGCCGCCCTGATCAAGAGTCACCACAATGTGGGCGGCCTGCCGAAACGAATGAAACTGAACCTGCTCGAGCCCCTCCGGCAATTATTCAAGGACGAAGTGCGCGAGCTGGGCACGGAACTCGGCCTGCCGAAAGAAGTCGTTTGGCGGCAGCCTTTTCCGGGACCGGGCCTCGGCGTTCGGGTGATGGGGCCCATTCGGAAAAATCATCTCCGGGTGCTGCGCGAAGCGGACGCGATCCTGCAGGAGGAAATGCATGCCGCGGACCTGTATTACAAGGTATGGCAGTCGTTTTGTGTCTTTTTGCCGGTGAAGACCGTTGGGGTGATGGGGGACGAACGGACCTATGAGAATGTAATCGCCCTCCGTATTGTGGAGAGTGTTGACGCGATGACGGCCGATTGGGCGCGTGTTCCGTACGATGTTCTCCGGACGGTGTCGAACCGCATCATCAACGAGGTGGCCGGCTGCAACCGAGTGGTCCTCGATATCAGCTCCAAACCGCCCGGTACGATTGAGTGGGAATAGGACGCCGCTCCCTTCAAACTCCCCTCCGGCCACCGCAGGTGGTTCCGCCAAGCGGGAAGGGGTGGCCTGCTTGCCAGGCCGGGGTGGT
>JBKGYB010000081.1:0-8240 GCA_046546295.1 Opitutales bacterium
CCTTTTCATTTCAAGCACGGGTCGGTTTTGCGTGCGTTGCCACCGCACCATCAGGATCCGTTTGATCGAATGTTGATTGCCCAAGCGATGGAGGAGCGATTGAGGATTGTCACCCATGACGGCAAGTTTGAGCGCTACTCAGTGCCAGTGTTGTGGACTTGAACTCAAAGCAACATCGAAGCCTTTATCGACGCTGTGGCGCCTTTCGATGAGGAGCTTCCGGCAGGCCTGCGATGTGATGATGGGCAATCCGCGTCTGTGTAGGTCTTTGTTGACGGCGCCAATGGGGTGGTAGTGGGATGGGGACAGGCCCGTATAAATATAAAGGCCGGAAGACTGCCCACTAGAGCGGACGACGAGTGCTGAGACTGAGTTGCCGCTTGTAAACCCCGTCAGTCGTTCTCGTCGGCGCGAGGCATTATAGAGCGCCTTTCTCAGGCAGTGCGATCTTTGGGGCTACCTGAGGCGATACAAAAAAAATCCTCTTTTTTGTTGCCAATGAGATCGAATCTCAAAAAATAGGAATAATGCGTTTAAGTGAAATCGAGAAAGGCTGCAAATTCCGGATCACGGAGATCAATTGTGAGAACGAGAGTGTCGCACGATTGACCGCCCTGGGGTTGCTTCCCGGGCGGGAGGTACGGTTGACTCACCAGGCGCCCCTTGGGGATCCGATAGCAGTGCGGTTCGACGGCTGTCATATCAGCTTGCGGTTGAAAGACGCCGCCGAGGTTGAGGTGGAGGCGATCTAATGGAAGCGAGGGATAGAAAGCGCAACATCGCGCTTCTGGGCAATCCCAACACGGGCAAAACCTCGTTGTTTAATGCCCTTACCGGCTTGAAACAACGGGTCGGCAATTATTCGGGCGTCACGGTTGAAAAAAAAGTGGGCGACTGGCGGCTTGGCCCGGACCGGGAGGTGCAATTAATCGATCTTCCGGGCGCCTACAGTTTGAGCGCTACATCACTTGATGAGCGTATCGTCGTGGACGTTCTGGCCGGACGGGTTGAAGAACCGGGTGAGCCGGATTGTGTGGTGGTGGTTGTTGATGCGGTGAACTTGCAGCGCAATCTCTTCCTTGCTTCACAGGTGGCGGAGTTGAACGTGCCTTTGGTCATCGCTTTGAACTGCTGGGACCGGGCTGAAAAAAAAGGCGTCCAGGTGGACTGCAAGCTGTTGGAGCAGCGGCTCGGGGCGCCGGTTGTGCCGACAGTGGCAAATCGGAATCGCGGCACGAATGAGCTCGCCGCCGCAGTGGAACGCGCCATTCGCACCCGGCCGATGATGGTGCGTCCCCGCTGGCCGGAAGCGGTTAGGCGGGCGCTGGATCAACTGCATGAGGCCTTTGTGGAAGAACGGGGCGAGGATCTGCGTGAAGGCGAGCTTCAGCGTCTCTTGTTTGACCGCAACAGTGCGGTGTGCGAGCGCTTGAAAACACCGGCTGCGGAGCACGAAGCCATCATCCGGCGCGTGCGCGAACAACTTTATAGAGACGGATACAATCCGGACGCGGCGGAATCCATTCTACGGTTCCGGTTTCTTCAACCGCTTCTGGCGGACATTAGCGAGCGCCAGGCCGCTTTGAAACAACGCAGCAAAACGGAAAGCATCGATCAGGTGCTCCTGCATCGATTTTGGGGAGTGCTTGTGTTTGTCGGTATGATGTATGTCGTTTTTCAGGCGGTCTACACTTGGGCCGGACCGTTTATGGGTCTGATTGAGCGCGGTACGGGGGCTCTCCAGGGTTTGGCGTCCCCTGCGCTGAGTCATACCCCGATGCTGCAGAGCCTGGTCGCGGATGGTATTATCGGCGGGGTTGGAGCTTTCGTTGTGTTTCTGCCCCAAATCCTGATCCTCTTTCTCTTTATTGCCTTGCTTGAAGAATCGGGCTACATGGCGCGGGCGGCCTTCCTGATGGACAAACTGTTCCAATGGTGCGGGTTGAACGGAAAAAGCTTTGTGCCCCTGCTCTCCAGTTACGCCTGCGCGGTTCCCGGCATCCTCGCCACGCGCACGATCAACGATCCGAAAGCACGCTTCATAACGATCCTCATTGCCCCGCTGATGAGTTGTTCGGCTCGTCTGCCGGTGTATCTTCTGTTAATCGGCGCCTTTATCGAGCCGCGCTACGGGCCTTCCGTGGCGGGGGCCACGCTTTTTGCGATGCATTTTGTCGGCGTGCTTGTCGCCGCGCCGCTCGCCTGGTTGCTCCACAAGCTTGTAAGCCGGGCTGTGCAGCCCCAGCCGTTTCTCATGGAACTGCCCGCCTATCGGGCGCCCCGCTTTATAACAATATTCCAGCGGGTATATGAGAGCGGGAAGGACTTTGTTGTGCGGGCGGGAACGGTGATATTCGCGATGACGATTGTGATTTGGGCGCTGCTGTATTTTCCCCGTCCGGATTCGGTGCAAACGGAAGCCGGGACGGAAGCCCCGCGCATGCTCTCTGAAAAAACGATCGCCGGAATGTCCGAGGGCATGGCGGAAGAAGAAGAAGGGGTAGCCGGCGGTTTCTTTGATTCCGATTCGGATCAAGAGATGGCGGCGCGCTATCTGGAGCAAAGCTATATGGGGCGTTTCGGCAAATTCGTGCAACCGGTCTTTGCGCCTGCGGGTTACGATTGGAAGATTACGGTCGGGGTGCTTGCGAGCTTTCCCGCCCGGGAAGTCATTGTTTCCACGCTGGGCATAACCTATGCGCTTGGTGGTGAAGTCGATGAAGGGTCGAATGATCTGCGCGCCGCTTTGAAACGAGCCAAATGGCAAAGCGGCCCACGCGCGGGGGAGCCGGTTTTCAATGTCGCGGTGGCGCTTTCCCTCATGGTTTTCTTTGCGCTTTGCCTGCAATGCGGCGCTACTGTTGCGGTGATCGCGAAAGAGTTGAACTGGGGCTGGGCCATCGGTACGTTTTTCAGCCTCACCGTGTTGGCTTGGCTTGCAGCCGTTATTACTTACCAGGTCGCTTACAGTTTTCTATGAAGTGGATTGATGCAGTCCTTGTCGCCCTCATCGTTGGATGTGCGCTGCTTTATTTGTGGAGGACGTTTCGTTCAAAAAAAAAGGACGGATGCCGGTGCGGCAATGGGTGTGCCGGAGTTTCGACGACAAAAAGGGGCCGGAAAATCGAATAGAGCCAGCGGTCAGCGCTGGGTGCTCTGTGCCGAACGGGCGCGCTCCATCGCGCGTGCGGCGTCTTGAGGTCGGTCGAGTTTTGAGTACGCGAGCGACAGGTTATACCAGGCACGGGCAAAGCCCGGTTCCATCGCAACCGCTTCTTCCAGCATGTTGACCGCCGTTTCCAGGTCGCCTTCCTCCGCTTCGATCAGGCCAAGGGAGTACGGGAAATCCGCATTGTCCGGAGCCAGTTCCCAACCTTTATACAGCTTGCTGCGGGCGTCGTCATTGAATCCGGCCTGACTGAGAAGAATGGCGGCTTGATGGTATATGCCGGGGCTCTTGGAATCGAGGGCTATCGCCAATTCAATGTACTGACGCGTCTTTTCCGGACGATCCTGGCGGGTGGCCGCGCTCGCCAACAGGAACAGGCTGTTCGGGCGGTCGGCGTTGTATTCGAGGTAGGTTTCCCATTCGGACTTCGGTTCTTCGAGCGGAATGGGGAGCCCCCGGGTGCTCAATCCGCGGGCGGCGGCTATGCGCACTGTCCTGGAGCCGTCGGTCAGCGCGTCCTTTAAAAGGTCGGGGGAGGACTCGAGCCGGGCGAGGGCGGAAATAGCGCGGTTCCGTACCAGCGGACTGTCGGCGTCCGTCAATTTTTCCAAGGCGCTTGCGGTTTTTGTGTGAGGAAGGTAGTTGCCGAGAAGCCCTGCGTAAGTGGCTTTCCATGCGGGTATTTCTTCGTCTTTGAGCAGGGCAAGCAGCTTTTCACGGGCAGCGGCATTGCCCGCATAAGCGGCGGAAATGGCTTCCACCCGCTTGCGCTGGCGGCTTTCGGCGAGTGCTTCGCCGTACCATTTTTCCGACCATTCAACCGCCCAGTCGACGCCTTCCTCGTCTTCTTTGGTGTGGCAATTGTTGCAGGCGTTGGGAATGCCGTGCTCTTTTGTCATGAGGGGGTCCGGGGAATGAAAGCCGTGGTCCGCGCGAGGGTCCACCTGCATGTAAGTGGTTTTGGGCATGTGGCACTCCACACAGCGGTTGCCGGCGCTGTCTTTCGGGTGAAAGCTGTGTTCTTCCGGCTCGATGAATGGAGCATCCATTACGCCGTGTTCGTGGCAACGTTGGCACAGCATGTTGTTTTTGACCGGTTGAATCAGTTCCTCGGTGTGGGGGTCGTGGCAATCCATGCAGCTGACACCGGCGTGACCCATCCGGGACAATTCAAAGGAGGCGAAGACGAAGACTTCGTCGCGTATCTGACCGTCCGGATAATAGAGGCCGGGCTGGTCGGGGAGAGAAAGATTGAAGTGGTCGTGATAGTTGTCGCCGCTCTCGAAACCTTCGGCGGTCAACTGGTCGCGACGGGAGTGGCAGATCGCACAGTTATGGATCCTTTGTTTCTGGTCGAGTGTAGTGAGTCCGGTTTCGTAGTCTTCCTGTCGGGCGGCTTCGACATGGGTTTCCAGACCGGAATGACAGGTGGCGCAGGCGAGCCCCTGCTGTACCCATGAAGAATGATAGGCGTTTTCTTCAAGGTTGTAGTTTTTTTCGTATTCCGTCGTGTGGCAATAGGCGCAGTTTGCATTCCAATTCATGCCCTGCCCGGTCCAGTGCCCCCATTCGCCGGGCTGCCGGTCTTCGTTCGCGAAGACATCGACCCAGCGGTCCTTCTTTACATCGTAGGAGGCGCTGATGGTCTGGTATCTCCCGTCGGGAAATTCCGCAAGATACTGTCGGATCGGCGTGTGCGCGATCACGCCGACGAGCTTGTAGGTTTTCGCAGCCTCGTTTTCGTCGTCGGGTAGCACCCGGAGCAGGAATTCGCCGTTTTCCTCGGCCATTTCGTAGGTCACGCCTGATTCCTTGATCCGCCGGGTGGGGTTGAACGCTTCCGAGTCCAATTCCGGCGATACCGGGCGGTTGGCGTTAGCGTGGTGACTCTCTTCCCAATCGCGAACTTCCTTCTCATGGCATTCGGCGCAGGCCTGTGGGCCGATTTTATCGAGACGCGCCGGGTCGTGTGAGATCGGGAAGCTGCCCCGGCCGGCTTCCGCCGGAGCTTCTGTCGCTTTATAAGCTTTGTCCTTGTCGCCGCAGCCCGTGAGCAGGAGCGCGGACAATAACGACAATTTAGTGATTGTTAAGTCAGGTCGACGAAAAGATCTTAAGAAGTGTGGCATGGAAGTTTTGTATCATCAAGATGGTGTCAGCTCTTGTCCGGTGGCGTTAAAAGCAGGCGTGTCTGGAGGCCGGCCATGTTTTCGGAAAACACTTCTCCTTCGGCGGCGTTGCGGAGGGCGCGCTGGACCATGCCCATTTTCGCATCAAGGTTGTCCACCATCGAAACAAAGACCGCTTCCGGGCTGGCCGCCATGGCAGCGGCGCCCCAGGCTTTTTCGCCCTGATGGCTGAGGACGATGTGCTCCAGACGTTCCGTCAGGTCCGTGTTTAAACGGGCTTGCAAAGCCGCCTTACGAGTTGCCCGGAACCCGAGCACGACGTGTCCCTGAAGGGTGCCGAGGCGACTTACCCGGGCGGCGAGCCCGCCTTCGTATTCCTCCAGTTTCCCGATGTCATGCACGATAATGCCCGCCAGCGCCAGGTCGGCGTCGACCTCCGGGTAACAGGGGAGCAGGGCGCGGGCCGCGCGCACCATGTGCGCCGTGTGCTCAAGCAGCCCGTGGCGGTAGGCGTGGTGCATGCTGATCGCGGCCGGAGCCGTGCGGAAATTCGATTCCGTTTCGTCCATCACGCGTTGCGCGGTTTCGCGTAGTTGGGGGTGTTGGATCGCGGCAAGGGCGTCGGTGATTTCTTGCCAAAGGGCTTCCTCCGCTTCCGGCGGTGTTTCCACCAATTGTCCGAGCATCCCCTCCGCCTCGGCTTCGTCCGCCTCGATCACTTCGGCGCTCTGCAGGCGCGGGGAGAAACGATCCTGGAAGTATTCCGTCGCGCCCGATACCCTGAGTATGCAGCCTTCCCGCGCGTTTTCGCAAGTCGCGAAGACCGGTGAATCCTGAAAGCAGTTGGCGGTGAAACTGCCTCCGGAATCGCCGAATTCGAGGCTCAGGAAGGAATTCCCGTTGCGGGCGGTGCGACTGTTTTTCCTGCGAAGAATAAAGATGCCCCGGAAAGATGCGCCGCTTTCGGCGTCGAGGCTTTTCAAGTCTTGGACGGTTTGGTACTCGGACATGGGATGGAGGTTTGGGCTGATGGAGGTCAGGATATAACGATTTGCCTGATGGTTTGAATTCAGTATCAGGAAAACGTTTACCACAGGGGGCTGCGGATGGACAGATGAAAAATAGCGGCAGGCCCTTGTTTTGATCGGACCACCGCGCCGGTATAAGGAAATATCATGCTTGCTCGGCTTCTTCCCAGTTTTTGGCGCGTTCCAGGGCCTTGTTCCAACCTTGCCGAAGTTTGTTCATGGCGGCTGCTTCGCGTTCGGGTTCGAAGCTTGTGTCGATTTCCCAGTGCGAGGTAACCGCGTCGGGGCTTTCCCAGAAGCCGACGGCTATGCCGGCGAGGTAGGCGGCTCCCATGGCGGTGGTTTCGATGCACTTGGGGCGGACAACCCGCGATTGAAGAAGGTCGGCCTGGATTTGAAGCAGGGGGTCGCTCTGCGTGGCGCCGCCATCGACGCGGAGTTCTTTGAGCTCAAGACCGCTGTCTTTTTCCATGGCGGTGATGAGGTCGGCGCTTTGAAAAGCGATGGATTCCAGGGCGGCGCGGCAGAAGTGGGCGCGTGTGACGCCCCGTGTTATGCCGAAGGCCGCGCCCCGCGCGTAGGGGTCCCAGTGAGGCGCTCCCAGTCCGGTGAAGGCAGGGACAAGGATGAGGCCCCCGGCATCTTCCACAGAGGCCGCGAGTTCGTCGAGTTCGCGGGCGGTGCGGACGAGTTGGAGTTCGTCCCGGAGCCATTGCACCACCGCGCCGGCGACGAAGATGGAGCCTTCGAGGGCGTATTCGGTGTGCGCGCCAATGCGCCAGCCGATGGTTGTGAGGAGGTTGTTGGCGGAGCGCACAGGGCTGTCGCCGGTGGCCATGAGGAGGAAACAACCGGTGCCGTAAGTGTTTTTGGCCATCCCCGGAGTGAAACAGGCCTGTCCGAAAAGGGCGGCGTGCTGATCGCCGGCGACTCCGGTCACTGGTACGCCGCGCGGGGTGAGATGCTCCGCCACATGTCCGTAGATTTCAGAGCAGGAGCGGATTTCCGGGAGGAGGCTGCGGGGGACATTGAAAAGTTCCAGCAATTCGTCGTCCCAGTCATCCCTTTCAATGTTGTAGAAAAGGGTGCGACTGGCGTTCGTGATATCGGTAGCGTGCACGGACCGACCGGTGAGTTGCCAGATAAGCCAGGCGTCGACTGTGCCGAACAGGAGCTTGCCCGCTTCCGCCCGCTCGCGCGCGCCGTCCACGTTTTCCAGTATCCAGCGCACTTTGGTGCCGGCGAAGTAGGGGTCGAGGCGAAGGCCGGTTTTTTGGGAAACCATGGTCTCCAGACCGTCCTGCTTCAGGCGGGCGCAGTAGTCGGCGGTTCGGCGGTCCTGCCAGACAATGGCATTGTAGACCGGCTCGCCGGTTTCCCGGTCCCACAGGATGGTGGTCTCACGCTGGTTGGTGATCCCGAGAGCGGCGATCTGCTCCGACTTCAGGTTCATTCGGGAGAGCGCTTCGGCGGCGGTGGCGCTCTGGCTGGACCAGATTTCCATCGGGTCGTGTTCGATCCAGCCGGGGCGGGGGTAGATTTGACGAAATTCTTTCCGTGCGCTGCTCACGATCTTACCCGAATGGTTGAAGATGATGGACCGGGAACCGGTCGTGCCCTGGTCAAAGGCGAGGATGTATTTATCGGGGGGCATAGGTGATTTTTGGGCGTTCGTTATTGTATTGGTAAATTCCAGTCTACATGAATCTTGCAGAATGATTTTTGTGGGTCCACTTCAAATTCCCGGCGCAGACACCCGCAGTTCTTTAAGTAGATTGATGGCCGGATTTACCAGACTGATTGTCCGGCGGGCCGGACGGAGCGCGACAGCGCGTAGATGGCATATGCCCCGAAGGGGTGATGAACTGGGCGCCCTTTGGGCGAGTGAAGAACAAACCGCTTATGTGCGCTAAT
>JBKGYB010000082.1:0-8137 GCA_046546295.1 Opitutales bacterium
CTTTCTTCTCCATGCCAACAAGCAGCCTTATTTTTACAGCGACCCTCCCCGTTTTTGTGGTAATCGGGGCGGGCTTCACGGCCCGTCGCATCGGCTGGCTCAACGACGTGGCCGATCGCAGTCTCATGTCGGTGGTCGTAAACCTTCTCTACCCGGCCCTAATCTTCAGTTTTATTCTGGACAATCATGCGCTCAGGCAGCCGGCCAACCTCATATTTCCGCCTCTCGTCGGTTTCACTTCGGTCGTCGCGGGCTTCGGCGTTGCTCTGTTTGTTGCCCGGCGCTTCCGCATCGGGGATCCCCGGGACTGCCGCACGTTTGGCTTTGCCACAGGCCTTTATAATTTCGGCTATTTCCCGATTCCAATCATCGCGGCCCTTTTCAGCCGTGAAACAACGGGCGTGCTTCTTGTGCATAACATCGGCGTCGAGGCCGCCATGTGGGCCATCGGCGTTGGTTTTATTCTGTCCCCGAATGACGGGAAGCCCATTTGGAAACGCATCTTCAGTGGTCCCGTCATTGCGATCCTGGTCGCCGTCCCGCTCAACCTTTTCGGCATCGGAAAACAGCTGCCGACCGCCGCGCTCGAATCAATTGATTTGCTCGGGCGCTGCGCCATTCCTCTGGGATTGCTCCTGATCGGAGCCACCTTCGCCGATCTGGCCAAAGGAAGCAAAAGCTTCGATCGCCTTCGCATCGCCGGATTTGCCGTCGCCCTGCGCATGGGAATTTTTCCGGTGCTCTTTATCGCAGCCGCCATCCTCCTGCCCTTTTCCCAGGAACTCAAGCATGTGATCATCGTGCAGGCGGCCATGCCCTGCGCCGTCTTTCCAATCGTTCTGACGCGTCACTTCGACGGCGCTCCCGACATCGCCTTGAAAATTGTTCTCGGCACGACGCTTGTCAGTCTTATTACGATTCCGCTCTGGATAAGCGTCGGCCTGTGGTTCCTCTGATGGCGTCACCAAAGAGGTAGTACAGGCTTCCAGCCTGTGGCCGGCATGCGACTATCGTTGACAGGCTGGAAGCCCGTGCTACCCCAGCGGATTAAAAACTTCCGCACCGATTGCTATGCGCTCCGTCCGGCTGCCACAAAGCGCTGGAGAAAACGTCGCAACCCATCCATTTCCTCAAAGCGCAGGAGATAGAGCAGCCCGAAATACAAAGCCGCGCAACCGGGAACAAGCACGACCAGTGTGACGGATGCGGCGAGTTTGTCGGAAAGCCCGAAACCCGTCACCAGCGCCCGTCCGCCGAAGCAGACGAGCCCCATGCCAAGGCCGGCCAAAAGTATTTTCGCAAACGGGCGGCGCAACTGGTAAAAGCCCGCCACCCGGTGCTCACGCGCCAGTGCTCTCCAGAGAAGCGCGGCCTGCAAAACAGCAGCCAGACCGTTGCCCGCCGCGAGACCGGCAGCTCCGAAGAACTGCATCAGGATGAACCCGCTGACTCCGTTCACAAGAAGGCACAAGCCCGCAACCCGCACGGGCGTTCGCATGTTCTTGCCGGCATGCAACCCCCGCATGGCAAACGTGGCGGCGGAATAAAACGGAAGACTCAAGCCGTAGATCGCAACCAGTGGCGCGGTTGCGGCAACATCGGCTGCCTCGAACGCGCCCCGGCGAAAAAGAATTTCCAGTATTTGCGGGGCAAGAAGGGCAAGCCCAATGCCCGCCGGCACGGCAATCGCCGCGACCAGCCGCATCCCCTGTCCCAACGCCCGTCCAAACCCAAGATCGTCCCGGCCCGCCAGCGCCCGCGCCATCAGCGGAAAATAAACCGTTGCAACCGAGATCGTAAAAATCCCGAGCGGCAGCTCCATCAAACGGCTTGCCAAATACAGCAGGGATACGGCGGCTTCGTCGAGCGAATAGGCCAGCAGGCGGGAAACGAGGATGTTGAGTTGCAAAATGCCAGCTCCCATCAGCCCCGGCACGAAGAGCCCCCACAATTCGCCAAGTTCCGCTCTCGACCCGGTATCCAGCCGCGGACGCCAACCTTGTCGCATAAAATCCCAGGCGGGCGCAAGGAATTGCAGCAAGCCCCCGAACAGAACGCCGGCGCACAAGCAGTAGACGATTTGCTTTGGATCATCCGTCCACCACATCCCAAAGAGCAGGCTGCCAATCATGCTCAGGTTCAATAAGACCGGTGTCAAAGCCGCCACCGCGAAGCGTCCGAGCAAATTCAGGCCGGCGGAAATGCCCGCCGCCAGGCAAACCAGCAGCATATACGGCAGCAGCGTCACACTCAGTTCAGCCCCGGCCGCCCACTCCCTGGACAAATTGCCCCACCGCCCGGCAAAGACAAGCGCCAGCATTCCTGCGGCAACCAACAGGAACAAGACCAGAAACAAGCGAAGAAACACCTGGTTAAAGAAAGAAAACGCGCTGGAACGGCCCTCGCGCTCCATGACTCCGGAAAAAACCGGGACGAGGGCGGAAGTCAGGGCCCCCTCTCCGAATAAACGCCGAAATAAATTGGGCAACGTGAAAGCCAGAAGAAAGGCCGAATTCCATAGTCCCGCGCCCAGCGCCGCAAACAGCAAAATATCCCGGGCGAGACCCAGGATGCGGGAGCCGACCGTCGACACCCCGACCACAGCAATATGCTTCATTTGTTTCAACATGAGAACCCTCTTTCAGCAACAAGGTTCAAAAAAACTTTGGCAATTCTATATTTCATCCTTTATTGCCTCTTTGCGACTCATTCCTACTCTGAATCATCAACAGTTGTCACTCCACGTTTAAAAACGGCCAAAAAATCATTCAACCTCAGTCAACATGCCACTCATTTCAAAACTTGCCGAGCGCCTGAAGCGCCATCCGAAACGCGTCGTTTTCCCCGAAGGCGGCGACGCCCGTATTCTCCAAGCCGCCCGTAAATTCGCGACGCGCGAACTCGGCGTCCCCATCCTGTTGGGCGACCGTGCCACGATAAAGACAAATGCCGAGCAGCTCGACATAAGCCTTGATCATATGCGGATCGTCGAACCCCGGCGCAGTGATTCATGGGAGGATTTCATCAAAAAATTCCAGGGCCTGCGCCGGTTCAAGGGCTTGGCTGACAAGGATGTCGAAGAATACCTCGGAAACACCAACTATTTCGCGACCCTCATGCTCGCGACCGGCCAGGCGGACGCCATTGTTTCCGGCGCCACCAGCACGGCATCGAGCGCCCTTCGCCCGCTCCTTCAAATCATCCCCAAGCAAAAAGACGTGGCCACGGTGTCCTCACTCAATATTTTCGACCTACAGGACCCCGAAACCGGCAAAGACCGGGAGCTGTTTCTGGCGGACTGCGCGGTCATTCCCAATCCCACAAGTCAGCAACTTTGCGATATTGCCATTACCACGGCGGCATTGCGCCACCACCTGACCAATTCAAGGGCTCTGGTCGCGCTGCTCAGTTATTCCAGCAAGAGCGCCTCCAGCAAGAATCACACCGTTGCCAAAATGAAGGCGGCCACCGACCTGAGCCACCAAAAGGCCAGCGCTCATGGAGTTCCCATGGATGTGGACGGGGAGTTGCAGGTGGACGCCGCACTGGACCCGCTCGTGGCACAGAGCAAAGGGATTGACAGCAGCGTGGCCGGAAAAGCGAATGTGCTGATCTTTCCCGACCTGCATTCAGCCAATATCGCGTCAAAACTTGTTGATGTCCTCACGCGCGCCCGCAATTACGGCCCCATCCTTACCGGCCTCTCCAAGCCGGCCGCTGAAATCAGCCGCGGGGCCAGCGCGGGCGACATCTTCGGGACCACAGTCATGGTCGCCTCCCAGGCGGTGGATCATCGACTTCTCTACCCGACGGAACATGATGATCTTAATGAAGATGTCACACGAGTTGATTGAGCCCGTTTTGGGGCAGACCGCATTCCGAAAAAACTGATGGCCGAAAACAGATCACCCTTCACCGAACCAGACGACGAGGAATATATCGAAGCGCCGCGCAATCGGACGACGAAACGTATATTCATAGCCGCCACGCGGATGAATGAAGGGAAAACGACGACCAGTCTTTCCCTGTTTTCCGCGCTTCGGTCCCTCACGGATAAAGTCGGCTTTATCAAACCTGTCGGCCAGCGCTTTGTGGATGTGGATGGCCATCGCATCGACGAGGACTCGGTTCTTTTGAATCAAATCTTCAACGTCTCGATTCCTATCCGGGCGATGAGCCCCATCGCCATCCACTCGAATTTCACGCGCGATTATCTCGACGCGCCCGAAAAAAATCACGCCTACCTCATCGATTCCATGTGCCGGGCGTTTGATCGCGCTGCTTTTGAAAAGGAATATATCATCATCGAGGGCACCGGGCATGCCGGCGTGGGCTCTGTTTTCAACCTCTCCAACGCACAGGTCGCGAAACGTCTGGACGCCAAAGTCATCATCGTCGCCAGCGGGGGAATCGGTCGGCCGGTCGATGAAATCGCTCTCAACAAAGCGCTCTTTGAAAAAGAAGGCGTCGAAATTCTCGGCGCCATCATCAACAAGGTGCAGCCCGAGAAACGCGATATGATCCATAAATATTGCAAAATTGCATTGAAACGTATGCAGATCCCTCTTCTCGGATGCATCCCGATAGAGAAAAAACTCGCCGCTCCGAATATCGAACAGATCGTGGCGGAAGTCGGAGGCCGCTGGCTCAACGGGCGCGATACCAAGAGCACGCAACGCGTCGACAAAGTCATCATCGGCGCAATGGCCGCAAAGGGGCTGGCGGACTACCTTGACCCGGGCACGCTCATCATTACTCCCGGCGACCGGGAGGACATCATTCTTTCCGCCATTGCCACCGAAGGCGTGGCCAAGGAGCGGGTCATTGCAGGCATTCTCTTGACCCACGACGTGCTGCCGCATCCGCGGCTCATGGCGATGATCTCGAAAACCCCGATCCCCGTTGTCATTTGTGGCGGCGACAGCTACACCGTCGCTTCACTGGTCAATAACATGACGGTTAAAACACAGCCCAACGACTTGGATAAGATCCCCATCATTAAAAATCTCATCCCGCAATATATGGATATCCATGCCATACAATCCGCATTTCAAGCCCGCTCCGCAGCCGAGATTTGAACTTGCGGGATGCGGAAAATTGCCAAAGCACTCGACTCTCCATGACTGAAAAACCCGACGATATCTCTTTTGAAAATGCGCTGGAACGCCTGGAATCAATCATTGATTCGATGGAAAGCGGCGAAATTCCATTGGCCGATCTGGTTGCGAAATTTGAAGAAGGCTCCACATTGTTGAAAGTGTGCGAAAACCGCTTGAAAGAAGCCGAACTCAAAATCGAACAACTGAACCCGGAAACAGGCGAAGTCGAAGCAAGTGAAGAGGAAAGTCCGGATTCCTGAAATGCGGACGACAAACGCATGTGTCGCAAAGTGACCCCAGCGGAATGGCAATTTTAGAACAGATCCAGTCCCCCGACGATGTAAAACAACTGCCCGCGGAGCAGTTACCCGAGCTGGCTACGGAAATCAGACAGCTCCTCATCGAAACGACCTCGCGAAATGGCGGGCATATCGGCCCCAACCTGGGCGTTGTCGAATTAACGCTTGGTTTGCACAGGATTTTTCAAACTCCGAAAGACCGCTTCGTCTTCGACGTTTCCCATCAAGGGTACGTGCACAAACTGCTCACCGGCCGCCAGGGCGAGCCTTTCCGGAAAATCCGTCAAACCGACGGGTTGAACGGTTTTCTCAGACGGGCCGAAAGCCCCCATGACGCGTATGGCGCCGGGCACGCCGGGACGGCCCTGTCCGCCGCTCTTGGCATGGCCGCGGCACGCGACGCCCGGGGGTCCGACGAACATGTCGTCGCGCTCTGCGGCGACGCCGCGTTTACCTGCGGGATCACCATGGAGGCGCTCAACAATGTCGCCGTCTCAACCAAGCGCCTGATTATCATCCTGAACGATAACGAGTGGTCCATCGCAAAAAATGTCGGCGCCATCCCGCGATACTTCAACGAACTCATTACCAATCCGATTTACAACCGGCTCAACGATGATATCGAAGCTATCCTGCACAAGATGCCGGGTGGCAATTCACTCGTTAATTTCGGCTCCAAGTGGAAGCGGGAGACAAAGGACTTCCTTGTCCCCTCCTCCCTCTTCGAAAAATACGGGATCCGCTATATTGGCCCGATCGACGGCCACGACTTCAAGCAAATCGAACATTACCTGGAGTTCGCGAAAAACGCGGAACAGCCCCTGCTCCTCCACGTTTTGACAACCAAGGGGAAGGGCTATGACGTAGCGCTTGAGAATCCGGAGGTTTTCCACGGAGCCGGGCCTTACAATATTGAGACCGGCCAGGCGCCGGCCTCCAAGCCCGGGACCCCGCCAAAATACCAGGATGTGGTGGGCCGGACGCTTGTAAAACTGGCCGCGGATGACCCCGCCATCGTAGGCATCACCGCCGCCATGCCCTCCGGCACCGGCCTGGACCACCTCGAAAAAGCGCTGCCGGATCAGTTTTATGATGTCGGCATCGCGGAGGAACATGCGGTCCTCTTTGCCGCCGGCATGGCCGCCTCCGGACATCGTCCGGTATGCGCGATTTATTCCACGTTTCTTCAACGCGCCTACGACCCGATCATTCACGACATCGCGCTGCAGAATTTGCCCGTGCTCTTTTGCCTTGATCGCGCCGGCCTCTCGCCGAACGACGGCGCCACACACCATGGGCTTTTCGATTTCGCCTACTTGCGCTGCGTGCCCAATGTCGTGGTTATGGCGCCCGCGAACGAAGACGAACTGGCGGACATGATGAAAACCGGCCTCGACTACCAGGGGCCGGCCTTCGTCCGTTATCCCAGAGGCAAGGCCGAAGGCGTGCCCATCAAGGCTGAACCGGAGAAGATTGAAATCGGCCGCGCAAAACGTCTGCAGGCAGGGGAAACCGTCGACCTTTGGGCTATTGGGGCCATGGTTCCGGAAGCCGAAAAACTTGCCGTCCGGCTCGAAGAACACGGCGTTCGGGCGGGCGTCGTGAACGCGCGCTTTGTCAAGCCGCTCGATACCTCCACCCTGTTGAAGGCCGCCCGAAACACTCAGTTGATAGTGACACTGGAGGACCACGTCGGGCAGGGAGGGTTCGGTTCCGCCGTCCTTGAAGCTCTTCAGGACGCCAACTGCCTGCTTCCCGTGGAACGCATTGCCTGGCCCGACAGCTTCGTCGGCCATGGCAGCTCCACGTCCGATCTGCGCGAAAAATCAGGGCTTGATCCCGAGTCGCTGCTCGATCGTGTGCTCGAACGTCTGCGATCAATTCCAAAATCCGGTATAAGGAACTCCGGGATATCCGTAGGCGTACAGTGACGACCCGAATCTTTCCCGAACACTGGGGATATCAAATTGCCCAACTCAGACGGGATGCTTGTCATTGTTGTTGAAAGCTCAAATCCGTCCGGTTAGGTTCAAATCGTATAGAAACATGAGCATCCACCCGACAACTGAAGACACCTGTACGCACCCGGAATGGTTTTGCCTGCGCACGCAAATAAAACGGGAGCATATAGCGTCCGCAATGATGGAAGGCATTGAAGCGGTTCAACCTTTTTGTCCCCGTGTCAGCCAAATCAAAAAAACCCGCGCCGGTAAAAAGCGTTTTCTCGAAGCCATGTTTCCCGGTTATATTTTTGCCCGTTTTGTTTTCAGGGAAAAATATCGACAAGTAATCCATGCTCAAGGCGTCCGCTATCTCGTCGCACACGGCAATCGCCGGGCCATTCCGGAAAACGTGATCGAGGAACTACGGGCCGAAATCCCCTCGGGAATAGCGGAAGCCCCCGACCCCAGCGTTGAGCCGGGCGCTGACATCGAGTGCGTAACCGGCTCCCTCAAAGGGCTCAACGGCAGGGTGCTCGCGCATCTACCCGCGCAAAACCGGGTTCAAATCCTGCTCGAAATCCTCGGACGCGAGATCAAGGTAGCCGTCAGCGCGGATGACGTCCTGCCGGCGTCCGAAAGAACCTGAACCTTTTCAAGCCACAACATGCAGTCCGAACGTTGCACGCGCTATCGTGCCCCGATCCTTGTAGCGAGCGGCTTTATGCCGCGATACGGAACGCTTTGTAGCGAGCGGGTTTATCCCGCGATTCGAACCGGCTTGCCAATGCGGACGCCC
>JBKGYB010000083.1:0-8103 GCA_046546295.1 Opitutales bacterium
TCAGAAATCAAGAATCGACAATCAGAAATCAAGAATCGACAATCAGAAATCAAGAGGCCTTCGGCCTCGTCCCCTGAACCACGAAGCGGTGATCGTAAAAACATTAAAATTAGCATTGCTTTATTGCTAATATTCTATAATAAGGGAAATTAATTCCCGAGCCTCTGATGTTTTCAGGCGGCGCTAATAAGAACCCCCTAATAGAAAGCGAGATCCCAAAATGGCAGCTAAGAAATCAAGCAGCGAAGCCCCCACCACTCACAAAGGCTTATTGGAATGGGTGGAACGGATGCGGAAGATGTGCAAGCCGGACCAGGTGCACTGGTGTGACGGATCACAGGAAGAGGCGGACGAACTTTTCCAGGCCATGGAGGAAAAGGGTTGTTGCATTCGCCTCAACCCGGAAAAGCGTCCCAACAGCTATCTCTTCCGCTCTGATCCCGCGGACGTGGCACGGGTTGAAAAAAAGACCTTTATTTGCAGCCACAGCCGCGATACCACCGGTCCGACCAACAACTGGGCGCCCCCCCGCGAAATGCGCCGGAAACTGAATGGACTTTATGACGGTTGCATGCGCGGTCGCACGATGTATGTCATCCCTTACAGCATGGGCCCTGTGGGTGGCCCGATCTCTCAGATCGGCGTCGAGCTGACCGATTCCCCGTATGTCGTGGTGAATATGCGCATCATGACCCGGATGGGGCGGAAGGTTCTGGATGTTCTTGGCGAGGATGGTTTTTTCGTGCCCTGCCTGCATTCCGTGGGCTACCCCCTCGATCCCGGCCAAAAGGATGTCGCATGGCCCTGCGATCCGGAAAACACCCATATTGTCCACTTCCCCGAAGAACGCGAAATATGCTCCTACGGCTCGGGATACGGCGGCAACGCGCTCCTTGGCAAAAAGTGCTTTGCCCTGCGCATTGCCTCAAACATGGCGCGTGACGAGGGTTGGATGGCCGAGCATATGCTGATCCTGGGGGTGGAGGATCCGGAAGGCCGGAAAACCTATGTAAGCGCCGCTTTCCCCAGCGCCTGCGGCAAGACGAACTTCGCGATGTTGGTTCCCCCGAAGGAATTCGAAGGCTACAAAGTCACCTGTGTCGGGGACGATATCGCCTGGATCAAACCCGGCCCCGACAAAAAACTGTACGGGATTAATCCTGAGGCCGGCTTCTTTGGCGTGGCCCCGGGGACCTCCATGAAAACGAACCCGAGTGCGATGGAGTCCTGTGCCAGGGACAGTATTTTTACCAATGTCGCTCTCACCGACGATGGCGATGTCTGGTGGGAAGGAATGACGGACGAGCCTCCCGCGCATCTCGTCGACTGGAAGGGGCGGGACTGGACGCCGGACTCCGAGGAATTGGCGGCCCATCCGAACAGTCGTTTCACGGCGCCTGCGGCCAATTGTCCGGTCATTGATGATGACTGGGAAAAACCGGAAGGGGTGCCCATACAGGCGATGATATTCGGCGGGCGCCGGATGAGCGATATCCCGCTCGTATTCCAGGCCTTCAATTGGAGCAATGGCGTCTATATCGGCGCCACGATGGGCAGCGAACAGACCGCCGCCGCCGAAGGACAGGTGGGGACCCTGCGGCGGGACCCCATGGCCATGCTTCCGTTCTGCGGCTATCATATGGGGGACTATTTCCGCCATTGGCTGAAAATGGGAAAACAAATTGAGGAAATCCCCCGTATTTTTCATGTGAACTGGTTCCGCAAGGGGCCCGATGGAAATATTCTATGGCCCGGATTCGGGCAGAATATGCGGGTCTTGAAATGGATCGTCGAACGGGCCAACGGGCAGGCGCGCTCCAAAGAGTCCCCGATCGGCTGGATCCCTCATTACCAGGATTTTGATTGGCGGGGCTTGGACTTCACAGAAGAGCAGTGGAACGAGCTCATGTCCATCGACCGGGAAAACATGAAACGTCAGTCGCTGCAACACGAAGAACTCTTCCTTCAATTATTCGACCACCTGCCCAAAGAATTGATTTTTCAACGCGAGCTTCTCGTCTCACGGCTTTAATCCGCATCGGGGCGCAGGACTCCCGGCAGGATTCGTACCCCCCATATACATACGGCCGCCGCCCAAGCCAGGGCGGCATAGCCGTAGTGGGTGAGCCTGAGCTCAGGCATCCAGTCCGCTCCTATCCGGGTGGCAACAGCAAGAACCATCAGCCCGACGAGCAGCCGGATCGACCACAAGGTGCGTTCAAAAAGCGCCGACTGCCCGCTGTGTCCCAGTACCACACGACTTGCCACTGTCAGGGTCAAGAGACTGAATCCGGAGATAAATACCTTGATAAAGGAAAAGACGGGCAAGGACATAGACCTGTGCCGGAACTCCGTTCGGCAACACGGCCGAAAGGATGAAAAGAAACGCACCGATCAGCGCGGACAAAAAGCCCAGCGCAACAAGCGCGAACCCCGGCGGCGGGACATCCTGCCGCCGGCGCGCGCGGCACAGAAGAGAGCTCAGAAAGCCGCCGAAAGTGAGCAGAAAGACGACGTCGCCCCCCGCATGTGTGCGGAAAAGGTGCAGGCCGCATACAATCAGCAATCCCGCAGCGTATAAACCGCTTTCGCGCAAGCCCACCTTTGGAACCTCCAGGAGGCGAGGCAGGGCCGTCCCGAGAAAGCCCATGACAAAAGCCGCCATAAAGCATTCGATCATGATCCGTGCATGCATCAGGGCGGGGTAGGGCGAAAGCAAGCCCCACACGTATGCGGGCCAGAGCAAAACCCCAAGCAAGCCGAAGACCAGGCCAAGCGGGAATAGCAGGCGAAACGGTTCGCCTGCGGCGATCAGACGCAAGTATTTGGATTCTGTTATAGAGGACACGAATTACACCTTATTGCATGTGCATGCGGATTATCTTGATGCGCGTCAAGAACCGGCCACAAAGTAATAGCGAAGCTCCGGTATTGACAGGACCGAGTGGTTCATTTGGCTTGCAACCTTGTTTTTGCTCGGGTGGTGGAATTGGCAGACACGCCAGATTTAGGTTCTGGTGCCGTAAGGCGTGAGGGTTCAAGTCCCTCCCCGAGCACCAATCAAGTGTTGATATAAAATCACTGGCGATCAATCCGTTTGGCGAACCACGTCCCTATATTTATGCGCTTTACCGGAAACTTTGCGAATGATCCAACTTTTCAAGTGCCTTGATTTTGGTTGGAGCCGGAGGGGAAACAAAAAGTGCGGCCATGGGAGTGGGTGGCCGCGGCAGGAAGCTTGCGGAAAGCGCCCGCCGGCTTTGGCCGGCGGGCGCCACGCTCTTTGCGGAGTGCCCCGCGCCTGCGGATCAGAGCAGCCGACCCTCTATGAGGCCGAGCGGCAGGGCCGCGGGCTGACGGGGCTTCGATTCGATGTCCATGTGCCTCCCGCTGGTGGAGGATTTCTCGAAGGCGTGCATCACCTCCAACACGTGGAAGGCGAGTTCGCCGCTGGAGCGCTGGTGGGGGTAGTCGTCGCCGTGGAGGATGGCCATGGCCATGTCAGCGGCGCCGATGCCGCGGGAGTTGGAGGCATAGCGGTGGCTGAAGGCCTGCTCCTTCCACTCCTTTCCGGTGGGGGTCCACAGGCTAACCGGTCCGCCGAAGGTGTTGGGGTCGGGGCATTTCAGGGAACCCTCGGCGCCGTAGATCTCGATGGGCGCGTGCCCGTGGGCGTACACGTCGAACGAGATGGTCATGGTGACGATGGCGCCGGAGTGAAACTCCAGCGCGCCGGCGTTGTGGGTAGGCGCCTCGACCGGGAGCTGTTCGCCGAATTTCGCTTCGCAGGTTGCGGTGCGAACCTCGAAGGCCCTGGAGGTTACGCCGCAGACCCGTTTCACCGGACCGAGCAGGTGCACAAGGGCGGTGATGTAGTAGGGGCCCATGTCGAACATGGGGGCCCCCCCCCGACCTGATAGAAAAAGGCGGGGTTGGGGTGCCAGGATTCCGGGCCGCGGCTCATCATGAAGGCGGTGCCGCCGACCGGGCGGCCGAGCCAGCCGTCGTCGATCAGCTTGCGGCAGGTCTGGAATCCAGCGCCCATGAAAGTGTCGGGAGCGCAGCCGACCCGCAGGCCTTTTTCCCGCGCGGTGGCCATGACCTTTTTCGCGTCCTCGAGGTGAACGGCCAGGGGTTTTTCGCAGTGGACGTGCTTGCCGGCTTCAAGTGCCCGCAGGCTGACCTCCGCGTGCACCGAGGGAATGGTGAGATTGATCACCAGGTCGACCAGAGGATTGTCCAGCAGCTCGTCCACGCTCTGGGCCTGGGCCACGCAGCCATGCTCTTCCGCCTTGGCCTGCGCGACTTCGGGCAGCAGGTCCGCGCAGGCGACCACTTCGAGTACCTCGAAGATGTTCGCGCCTTTGAAGTAGGCGTTGGAAATATTGCCACAGCCGATGATGCCGACCCCGATTTTTTCTTTTTTGCTCATGGGATGATTTTTTTTATATTTTGCCTTTGGCGATGCCCTGTTCGGTCAGATAACCGTAGCTTTGCGCCACGGCCTCCATCATGTCGCCCTCGTAGCTGTCGAGCTCCACGCCGATGTAGGCGGCGAAGGCGGCGGCCTCGGCGGCGGCTTTTATGTCGACCTGCCCCTGCCCGGCGGGCAGGAAGGGCTTGGCGTCGCTGACCATGATTTTGCCGTCCTCGGTTTCGGTCTCCCTGAAGGAGCCATCGGCTTTGACGCGTCCGTCTTTGAAGTGGAGAAAACGACCGCGGGGGCCGAGTTCGCGGATGAAGGCGGCGGGGTCGAGACCGGCGCGGGCCACCCAGAAGATGTCGGCCTCGTAGAGCACGGTTTCGGGGGTGTTTTCCAGGAAAATTCGATGCCCGGGGGCGCCGTCGACCTCGGACAAATCCCAGTCGTGGTTGTGGTAGCCGACGCGGATGCCCCGGGCGGCGGCGTTCTGTTCGGCCTCGCAATAGATGTCGGCCATGGCCTTCACCTTGTCGGCTGATTCGTAATGAGCCTTAAACTCGGGCGGGCAGCCGGTAATGATCGCCTCGTGGCCCATGAGTTCCGCCTCGTCGAGCACGGCGTTCTTGTCCTCGCCGACCGGCAGCTTGCCGTGGCAGGAGGGGGCGCGGAGTCCCAGATCCTTGAAGAGCTTGGCGGCCTCCGCCGCAGTGGTTCCGGGGTAACCGGCCGGTTCCACGCAGCCGAAGCCCATGGCGGCGATGGCTTCGATGGTTTTGCGGTAGTCTTTCGCGGCCTGTTCGCGGACGGAGTAAAGCTGGACGGTGATCTCGGGGGTCATTGTTCTCCTTGGTTGGTGTATGGATTGGGCGATTGGATTGATGAAATATGCGATATGTTTGCACTTTGCATGTCATATCAAAGGTGGTAAAGGATATGCTATTGACGAAAACTCTTCTTTTTGGTGAAAACATGAACCTCGTGCTCTCACGCATCGGATACTACATCAGCCCCGTCGGCGGCGCCCCGCTGTGCAGGCATATCCCGGAGGGGCAACTGTATCTTGAATGCATCACCGCCGGACGGGTGTTTGGCCCGGAGGAGCCGACGGAACACGGGCCCGGCTGGATTTTCGCCCATGGCGGCGGGCAGGCGACGGTGCACCGTTCTCCGTTGGAATCGCACTATGAATGCATGACGGTGGCGTTTGAAGGGGAGGCCCCCGCCCATTGGCCGCGGGCCTTCCGATGGGACGACGAGTCGCAGGCGGTGGAGTTCTGCCGGGAAATGCTCTACGCGTTCCATTATTCCGGGGTCGACCGGGAAATCCTGGGCGATCTCATTCTCGCGCAGCTCGGGTTCCGCCTGGCCCGGCACCTGCGGGAGGAGAGCCGGCGGGACATCCCCCCGCGCATTGCGGCCCTGCTTTCGATGATCGACCGAGAATACGCCCGGGAGCTTCCGGTGTCGGAACTGGCCGTCCGGGCGGGGTGGAGCGAATCGTACCTGCACGGGCGTTTCAAACAGGTGGTGGGCGCGACGCCGCATCAGTACATCTTGCAGCAGCGCATGCGGGCGGCGCGCCACCGGCTGGTGACCACCCACGATCCGATCAAGGCCATCGCCATCGACCTGGGCTACGCGAATCCGGAGAGTTTTTGCCGGGCGTTCAAACAGTCGACCGGCCGGACCGCCGCCGCGTTCCGTCGGAGACACCAGTTGCATGCGTGAGGACGTCATTGATCCCCCTGAAGCAAACGTGCTTCACGGAAACAGTTCCTTCACCCTTTTGGTGGCTGAGTTGCGTCTTTTTCGACTCAAATTGAGGTCCGTTTTGCCCGAATTTTTGGTTAACGCTCGGCAAGAGGTAAGACTACCCCGGCCTGGCAGGCAGGCCACTTCCTCCCGCTTGGCGCATGTGCGTCAACCTCAGCGCTGAAGGCGCTGGATCACCGCAGACGGCAGAGATGCTTACAGTCCCGCCGGAGGAGAACGCACAAAGCGTGTCGGGGGCGGCGTCCACTGACCGATGCGCATTTTTTAACCACGGATGAACACGGATGAACACAGATCTTATTCACTGAATCACTATCAGCCACTCAAACATTTGGCGCTTGAATTTCAGGATATTGTCCGAGCTCGTTCAGACGTTCGGAATCCCCATCGCAGAACCGACGCCGCTATGCGGGACGCAAGCGCATCAAAAATCAGGAATCACGAATCGCCCTCCGTCCCCTGTCCCCCGTCCCCTGTCTCCTGTCCCCCGTCCCCTGTCCCCTGTCTCCTGAGAGAAAGGGCATGCCCCGTGCCATTTCTTTTGGTTTGAGATGGACAACTGAGCGCGGCGTGCTTTTGATGGGCCTCTATGCAAGTCCAACGTGCGGCAATGGGGACGGTTCTGATCGTACTGATCTTTTACCTGCTCTATATCGGGCAGTCGCTTTTGCTGCCGTTGGCCATTGCGGGGGCCATTGCTTATTTGATCAGTATTTTGACCCATACGATTTGCGGGCTTCGGGTTCGCGGGGCCGGGGTTCCCATGCCTCTGGCCATGCTTTTGGCCATTGCCGTGATCGTTTGTGCGGCGATCCTCGTTGTTCAGTTGATCACAAAGAACATTGCAAATGTCATTAGCGTGGCGCCGGAATACCAGGAAAACCTCGAAGTGCTGATCTTTAAAGCCTACGATTACCTGGGGGTGGAAGAAGGGCCGAACATTCAGGAAATTTTGAGCCGCATTGATTTTCGCAGCTACCTTCAGGATATTGCCGGCACGGTTCGCTCCCTCGTCCGGAGTACGGGCATTATTATTGTTTACCTGATATTTCTGCTGCTGGAGCAACGAACATTTCCGGCGAAAATCCGGGCTCTGGTGCCGGGCGAAGAAAAACAGGCGGATGTGTTTGAGCTGATTGAGAAGATCCGTTCGGATATTCGCACATACATTGGCATCAAGGTCCTGACGAGCACAGCGACCGGATTGCTGAGTTATCTCGTGCTTCACTGGGTCGGCGTGGATTTCGCCAGTTTCTGGGCCGTTCTTATCTTTTTCCTCAATTTTATCCCGACAATCGGTTCGATCATTGCGACGGCATTTCCCTCTGTGCTGGCCTTGGTGCAGTTTGATACTCTGGGGCCCTTTGTCGTAACGATATCGGTCCTTACCGTCCTGCAATTTTGCATTGGCAGTTTGATCGAGCCGAAACTTATGGGAAACAGCCTGAATCTGAGTCCCGTGATCATATTGCTGTCATTGGGATTATGGGGGGCGATCTGGGGGGTCCCCGGCATGTTCCTCTGTGTTCCGATCACGGTCATCATAATGATTATTTTTTCCTATTTCCCGTCAACCCGGCCATTTGCGGTCCTGCTGTCCGGTGACGGGCAGCTCGCGCGCCTCCAGGACCGTAAGGCGTGATAGCGCTGCCACAAAGACGTGTACATTGGTTTGGTATTTTGGAGGCACTTAAAAGGAAGAGGTGGATTGACTTGGTGCGGATGGTCTTTTTGATCCGACACCACCCTGCGCGACGCGCATCAGTCCCTCCTGGCTGCGCGCATGCGGACGCATGACATGCTGGGGGGGTTGCCGACGCCCTCGCGCGCAGCCGAACGCCGCACTGCGTTCCGTTTCGGAGCGCCTTCGACCACTTCGACCAGTTCGACCCATCGGCAAGATCAGG
>JBKGYB010000084.1:0-8074 GCA_046546295.1 Opitutales bacterium
AATCCACGAATTGGTATCCCCGATTCACTTAGTTCCCCGACACGCTTTGCGTGTTGCCCATTCGGCGGGGCTCAGAAGCATTCCCCCCGCTGCAGCGGGGCGGGACTGTGAGCATACGGTTTGAACAGGTTATGCTTCTGAGGTCCTAATCGAACGGTACCACCAGCCGTTTCGCTTCCGCCAAATCTTTTTGGTTTTGATCGAAGGTAAGAAACTGTTCGGCATTCACAATCAGTGCGGCGGCCACGTGGATAATATTGAATCCGCGATGTCCCCCTGTCAGCGTGTGGGTGGCTGAAAGTCTCTTCGCTTCTTCGATCACATCCGCCAGGTTACAAGCCTTTACTTGAAGCCTGCCGCTGGCTCGATCCGTTTCGAAGTCAGCCCAGAACTGCGCTGCTTCACCGGCGGCAATCCCTTTGCGAAACTCGGCAAATCTCAACGCGTTGCCCAGCTCATACTCGTTCAGTGCGGTGAGCGTAAGCGGCATTTGCTGCGCCTGCATCCATGCCATGGCTCGTTGAGAATTGACATCGTTCCCGTAGAGGGAAAATAGAAAGCTCGTGTCTGTGCAGGTTACCATTTACCAGCGGCTTCATGGATTATTTCCCGCGACTCCTCCGCAGTGAGCCCGCGCGACAGGGATCGATTCCGCTTTACCGCCGGGCTTTGCGACCAATTGACCTGCTCGGAAGCAGGTTTCTGTTCCGGGATGAGTCTGGCGATAGGCTTTCCTCGTTGTGTGATGACGATTTCTTCCCCGGCATCCAACCAACGTAACAAATTGCTGTAGCGGTTTCGCAAATCCCGAACGGTTGCTGTTTTCATAGTGCTACAACCTTGGAGCACATCGTCTGTTTGTCAAGGTAATATTCGCCGTTGGCGAAGATTTATCCGGACAATGGGGAACGGGGCGGGGTAGCCGTGTTCCGCGATGTCGTCGAACCTTTCGGTGAGGAGCTTTCGGTAGGCCTGTGATGTGCGGGCAGTTCGCGCCATCGCCGCATTGCGGGTCAAAATGCCGGAAAGGCCAAGCCCTGTCTTGCGGTTGAGCGCTTGGGCTGTTCTTTTAGTCATTATGGAATACGTTTCTTTTTCCAACACGCCTGAATGCTTTCAACGCTTGCGGCAATTCTGCGACAAGGCGCTGGCGGGGGGCGATGTCTCGACAACGGTGTCCGAATTGCTCGCCGATGTGCGCAAACGTGGCAACCGGGCGGTACTCGACGCCACCGAGCGCTTCGACGGTATTCGGCTTTCGGCGGACGACATGCCGGTCGATCCCTCGGAAATACGGGCGGCCGCCCGGGAGTTGAGCGCGTCCGACCGGAAGGCAATCCGTACGGCAATCCGCCAGGTCAAGGCATTCCACCGCAAGACAGTGCCGAAGAATTGGCGCGGGAAGAACGAGCAGGGAGCCGCCGTGGGGGAATCCTTTTATCCGATCCGCCGCGTGGGGCTCTACATACCGGGCGGCAGCGTGCCCCTGGTTTCAACCGTCATCATGACGGTGGTTCTGGCGAAACTCGCCCGCTGTCCGGAAATCGTCGTTTGCACGCCGCCCCGCCCGGACGGAAGCATTTCACCCGGGCTGCTGGCGGCGCTTTCGCTGGTCGGCGTGGAGGAAGCGTACAAGGTCGGCGGCGTCCAGGCGATCGCGGCGATGGCCTACGGCACGGATACGATGGCTCCCGTGGATAAGGTCTTCGGTCCCGGCAATGCCTTTGTCATCGAGGCCAAGCGTCAAGTGTTCGGAACGGTGGGGGTGGATCTTCTGCCCGGCCCGAGCGAGTTGATGGTGCTTGCGGACGCGGGGGCGAAACCGCGTCACCTGGCCGCGGACCTGCTGGCCCAGGCGGAACACGGAAGCGGCAAGGAGGTGCTTTATCTGGTTACCACGAGCAAGGCCTTGATCCCGAAAGTGGAGCAGGCGCTGGAACGGATGCTGCCGGAGCGCGAACACGCGGAAAATTGTCGGAAGGTGCTCCGGGAGCGTTGCCTGGCGGTTGTATGTGGCAGCCATGAACAGGCGGCGGAAGTCGCGAACTTTGTCGCCCCCGAACACTTGGAATTACAGGTTGCGGATCGCCAGCTGGAGAAATTGACGCGTCGCATCACCACGGCGGGCGCGATACTGCAGGGTTATATGACGCCGACGGTGCTGGGGGATTTTACAGCAGGGCCGAGCCACACCTTGCCGACCGGCCGGGCGGGGCGGTTTTCAAGCGGTCTGCAGGTCACCGATTTCATGCGGCGTTCAAGCGTGTTGCGCTATAATGCAAAGAGTCTGGAGCATGCGGCGCCGGTGGTGGAAACCTTCGCCCGCTTGGAACAACTCGATGCTCACGGGCGCTCGCTGACGGAAAGGCTGAAGCGGTAGGAGTCTGTTAATTTTGAGACAATTAATTATTCAGAACGGCCAAACCATTCCGGGGTCAGGGCAGACCGAGGCGGATATCATAGGGCTTTGAGCTGTCCACTCGCCTATTTTCGGGACAAGCCTTTAAGGAACTTTTTTTTAAACACGCAAGTGCTTTGTCGACATGCGCCTGTAGAATTCATCTAATTGCTCCACTGATCATTTATCCCATCGACGACAGAGCGGAACGGAATAGCGGTGGTGCATGCAATGCCTTATGAAAAAGACTTTTGACGTGGATGCCCGGACACTGCCACACATCCGGCGGCAAAAGGGTTATGAACCCGGAGAGCAGCCCCGCGGGGAAGGCTGGGTAAAGCTGAACACGAACGAAAACCCGTACCCGCCCTCGCCGGTCGTGGAGGCGGCTGTTCTGGAGGAAATCAAACAGCTGCGGCTTTATCCGGAACCGTTGAGCCGAAAACTGCGGGCCTCAATCGCAGAGCATTACGGGATGGGTGAAAAAAATGTCATCATCGGAAATGGGTCCGACGATCTGCTCGACATGATTACCCGCGTCTTTGTGGATGCGTCCGGGGCGGGCCAGACCGTGCCGAGTTACTCGTTGTATCCGGTGCTTGTCGGCCTTGCCGGAAAATCCTTGCTCGATGTCTCATTTGACCGCTCCATGCGTCTGGATGTGGATGCGATAGCAGCGACCGGCGCTTCGGTTTTTTTCCTGACAGCGCCGAACGCGCCGACCGGCGTGTCTTTCAGCACGGAGGAAATCGCGGATCTTTTGGAGCGCTTTGACGGCCTGCTGGTGGTCGACGAAGCATACGCCGATTTCGGCGAAGTATCGATGGTCCCCCTGCTGTCGGAATACGAAAACCTTGTGGTCGTGCGCACGTTCTCGAAGTCATACGGCCTGGCCGGCGCGCGGGTGGGCTATGCTTTGGCGGGCGAGCGGGTGATCGCCATGCTTGATCGTGTGCGCGACGCATACAATGTGGACCGGATGGCGCAGGCTGCGGCACTGGCGGCATTCGAGGACAAGGCCTATTTCGAGGCGCGCCGGGCGGAAGTGGTGGCCACGCGGGAAGCGACGCGCAGACGGCTGGATGCCATGGGATGGTTCACGTATCCATCGGCCGCTAATTTCCTTTTTACCGAGCCGCTCGCTTCGGCGGGCGAGGGCGGGCCGGAGGTGGCGGACTCCCTGTTCCGGTTTCTCAGGGACGAGCATGTGCTTGTGCGCTATTTTCCGAAACATCCTTTAACTTGCGCTTTCCTACGTATAAGCATAGGAACGGACGCTCAAATGGAGGTTTTTTTCAACGTCCTCGAAAAATGGCGGAAAACAGCGGCCCGAAGTTAAAATGACAGCCCGGCGCCCGTCTGTAAGCTGCGGATCAAGAAAAAGAAATATAATTCAATAAAGCAGCGCTTTTAAATCCTGAGTTCCCCAAACAGCTGCAACCCGGCATATGAACAAGAAAGAACAACGAACCGCGGAAGTCACCCGCAACACCAAGGAGACGCGCATTCATCTGGAGTTGGCAATTGATGGTTCCGGAAGCGCCGAGGTGGACACGGGAATCCCCTTTTTCGACCACATGCTTACGTTGTTGGCGCGGCATGGGCTCTTCGACCTGAAGCTCAGTGCGGAAGGCGACATCAATGTGGACTACCACCACACCGTGGAGGATACGGGCATTGTTCTCGGACAGGCGGTTCGCGAAGCCCTGGCAGAAAAACGGGGCATCCGGCGTTATGGCTTTTTCCTGCTGCCCATGGACGAATGTCTGGCGCGCGTGGCCTTGGATCTCTCCAACCGCGCCGCATTTGTCTATCGGGTGGAATGCCGGGAATCCATGGTACGTGATTTCAATATCGGGCTGGTGAAGGAATTTTTCCAGGCCTTTGCCAACACGGCAGCGTGCAACCTGCATATAAACCTCGAATACGGGGAGGAACCCCACCATATCGCGGAGGCGGTTTTCAAAAGTTTCGCGCGCGCCCTGGATGTGGCGACGCAAATAGATCCCCGCCTGGGTGAAACCGTTCCAACGACGAAAGGAACGCTGTCGGAATGAGTTCAGCAGGGGCCAAGGGGAAACCGCGCATTGCGGTCATTGATTACGGGATGAGCAACCTGCGCAGCGTCTTGCGCGCTTGGGAATTCGTGGGCGGAGAGGTCATTCTGGCCGAGTCGCCCGAACGGATTGGCGCGGCCGACGCGCTCGTTTTTCCCGGGCAGGGAGCGATCCCCGATACCATGCGGTTGCTCCGGACGACCGGTTTTGACCGGGCGGTGTGCGATTGGCTGGAGGCCGACAAGCCGTTTTTCGGGATTTGCCTGGGATTTCAGGCATTGTTCGAGCACTCGGAAGAAGGCGATACGCCCGGTCTTGGGATTTTTCCGGGTACGGTGCGGCGTTTTCGTTTCGACTCGGGCCATAAAGTTCCGCATATGGGATGGAATGCAGTGGTTTTCCCCGGGAATAGTTCTTTTACGGATGGTCTGGTCAGTGGCGAGGACCAGTTTTATTTCGTCCACAGTTACTACGCAGTGCCCGATGAAACGGACTTAGGCCTCTACATGACGGATTACGGCGGAGCCTTTGTTTCGGGAATAGAAAAGGGGAACTGTATAGCGACACAATTTCATCCCGAAAAAAGCCAGGCTAAAGGATTGCATCTTTACGCGAATTTTTTGAAAAATTTATAGTGGCGGGCACGGCCCATCCACTTGTAGAATACGCCAAACATACAGCTTTAACCACATGCCAACCCCGATGCAAAATGGATGACTCCGGCACGATTCGACTCGGTAATCAAAATTTCGAATTCCCTGTAATTGAGGGGACGGAAAACGAAAAAGCGCTGGATATACGAACGCTCCGTTCGAAATCCGGCTACATCGCATTTGACGAAGGCTATGGCAACACGGGCTCCTGCCTGAGTGACATCACCTTCATCAATGGAGAAGAAGGGATCCTCCGTTACCGCGGCTACCCGATCGAAGAACTCGCCGAGGGCTCGCTGTTCCTCGAGACGTCCTACCTGATCATTTACGGTGAGTTGCCAAACAGCGGGCAGTTGACCGAGTTTCGTCGGAAAGTGACGGCTAATGCATCGATTCATACGAGCATGCACCATCATTTTGACGGGTTTCCGTCAGGCGCTCATCCCATGGCGATTCTCTCTTCCATGCTGAACTCGCTGGGAGCCTACTATCCGGAGATGTCGACAAATAACCGGGAGCAGGACCTTGCGCACTTTGACACGACGGCGGCGGTTTTGATTTCGAAAGTGCGTACCATTGCGGCGATGACCTATCGGATGAAGTGTGGCTTGCCTTTTGTTTTTCCGGATCACAGCCGCCGGTATGCGGAGAATTTCCTGCATATGATGTTTACCGAGCCCTATAAGACGTATCGGGACGAATGTGGAGCGGGAGATGCCCTGGACCTCTTCCTTCTTTTGCACGCCGACCACGAGCAGAACTGTTCAACCTCGACGGTGCGCATGGTGGCCTCCGGAGGCGCCAACCTTTTTGCTTCCGTCTCCGCAGGTGTCTGCGCCCTCTGGGGGCCTTCGCATGGAGGCGCGAATATGGCGGTCATTCAAATGCTGGAGGAAATCCACCGCTCCGGGGATGACGGATCCAGGTTCATCAAGGCGGCAAAAGAAGGCAAGGCGAAATTAATGGGCTTCGGGCACCGCGTTTATAAAAACTACGACCCGCGCGCCCGCATTCTGGGCAATTGCGCGGAGGGGGTGCTTTCGCGAATCGGGATCGACGACCCGCTTCTCGAAATCGCCAAGCATTTGGAGAAGGCCGCGCTGGAAGACGATTATTTTGTCAGCCGCAAATTATACCCGAACGTTGATTTTTACAGCGGTATCATGCTCAAGGCGATCGGTATTCCCGTGGAAATGTTTACCGTCATGTTTGCGATCGGGCGGATGCCCGGCTGGATCGCAAACTGGAAGGAGATCGCGGAAAACGAGAATAGCCGGATCCATCGTCCCCGCCAGATCTATACGGGCCCGACAAGGCGCGAATTCACGGATATCGTGGATCGACAGGCTTAGCCAGCGGGTTAAGTTCGACAGCTTCCAAGGACTACCGGTTTGGTCCCGGTTCTTCCACAGTGGCATTATCCGGCTCTGCCTGAGCCGCCCGCAGCACATCATCGAGCGCAAGACCCGTCATCTGGTGAATCCCGCGCAACAGTAGCCAGAGGGTGAGCATCATGATCGCCATGCTTGGCACGACGATGATCGGCCAGCTCCAGGCCATCATGCGGCTGACTTCCGCGTTAAAAGCATCCGTTCCGCTGGCACTGACCACCATCCATCGAGCCAGGATGAAATTAAGGATCGCGCTGATGAAGAAGGATACGGCCAACAGGCAGGTGCATTTGACGAGCAACCGCTCGAATGCGCTCTCTGCCTGGTGTTCGCGCAGGCGGGACTGCACCTTTTCCACATCCATAATTTCCGGGTTAAACAGAAGTGTGCGGATCAAGGGGTAGGGCGTTTTCAAGGAAATAACGACCGCAAGGCCGAGGATCAGGGGAATGGCGGCTTCTTTGACCGCGAACCAGGCGGTCGGGATTTCAAGCACGCCAATGCCACCGGTGAGCAGCACGCTGATGAGTCCGAGGATCGAGAACAGGTTGTATTTTCCGCGCCTGACGTAGTCGTAAATAAAATAACCGATGGGGAAGGCCAGAGCGATCAGGAGTATGGCGAGCGCGACATTGCCGACATGGGCTTCGAGGAGGTGGCCGAACCAGGCCTTGCCCTTGCTCAGGATGAGGATGGGGATCAACAGGTTGAAGCCAATGTTGAGCAGCGTGTTTTCCCGGCCGGGAGCATCGCTTTTTCCGTCGGCTGAAACTTTTTTTGATGTTGGGTCGTTGCTGGGTTGCTGTTCGGCCATAAGGTATCCTAGGGTTGATGTTGTAATGACAAATGCAAGCTCGATTCGTTGTTTGATCACTGCCGGCCCCACCCGCGAATTCCTTGATCCGGTGCGCTTCCTGAGCAATCCGTCCACTGGAAAAATGGGCTTTGCTTTGGCTGAGGCCGCGGCATCCGCAGGGTGGACGGTGGACCTTGTGTCCGGGCCCGTTGCTTTAGAGGAACCCGATGATGTCATTCTCTATCCTGTAACAACGGCCGAGGAAATGATGCATCAAGTGGACGCCCTGTTCGATGCCTGCGATATTTTGATCATGACCGCTGCGGTGAGTGATTTTCGCCCGGTTCATACCCATCGGCGGAAGCAAAAAAAAGACGAAGCGTCCACGACGATCGAGCTGGAGCCCACCACTGATATACTGAAGACGGTGACCGAGCGGAAACTCCACCAAGTGGTGGTCGGCTTTGCTGCGGAAACGCACCAAATTGAGAAGTATGCCCGCAAAAAACTTGAGGGTAAACGCCTCGACTGGCTCGTCGCGAATGAAATCGGGAAATCCGGCGCCGGCTTCGGCTCGGACTCCAATGAAGTCCTGTTGTTCGACGAAAGCGGAGCCACCGAGCGCATGGGGCCTGAGGAAAAGACCACGCTTGCTGAAAAATTGATCCAGCGTTTCGCGGAAAGTCTGAGCAAGCAAGAAGGCCCTTGGACGGAGGATCAGGATTCCTTGCCTCTGTGAAGTTTGCGTGACACCATCTTCGGGTTTTCGGGGGAGTCTT
>JBKGYB010000085.1:0-8003 GCA_046546295.1 Opitutales bacterium
TTGAAATATTGCAACCTAATTGCAAGATTTCAGAGATGATTACTCGCGATGCCCACCGCCTATGCAAAATTGCCGAGAGAGCTGTTGGGGTAACCGTGCTCAAGCGCGCGCAATTGTTCAAGTTTCTCCACAAACTCCAGATAACCGGGTTCAAGACGGGAAAGCCTGTGACCAAAGGTTCATCGCCTTGTACATTGATCGCCGCCGACGCCCCTATACTGGCGTTCGCTTCAGCCAGCCGGTCGGTACCACTGGGGTGGTCCCTCCGCGTCCGGACAACATTGAAGCCCGCGGCATCAAGACAACGCTCGAGTTCGGGCTCATCGACCGCGAAATAAAGCGGAAATTCGGGCGCTTCGCTGCGAATCCGCTCCGCCGTCCAGAGGATGACGGGCTTGCCCCGAATCTCATGCAAAAGTTTGCGTGGAAAACGCGTCGACCCAAGACGAGCTGGTACAAGGATGGTGGGCAGTGTGGCCATCGCACGCTTTATCTTTATCATCATGAAAACCCGGGCGAAAACAAGAGCATCCGCATAACGGGAATCATAGCCTGTATCTTCGGAAATTTCGGATCATTTTGCCAGGAACTTGATTAGAGACTTGCCGGGCATGTCCCGCGTTCATCCGGCATGGTCTAACGTGCCGCCTCGATCGATTTTATATAGCGTTTCAATCCGTCCGGTCGAGTGTCCAATTGCTCAGCCGCACGCAAGTGTTCCAATGCCGCGTCGAAATCGCCACGTTCGACCTCCAGACGGCCTAATGCGACAAATACCTCGGCTTTTTTTTCCGAAAGGGAAAGCGCTCGCTGCAGAAAAAACTCGGCCCGCTCAAAAGCCTCTCTTTCCCGCAGTGCTTCTCCTAAGAGATGCAAGGCCTCACTCTCCAGTGGTCTTTCCTTGACCAATGGTTCAAGCAGTTCCACGGCCTTGTCGGCCCGCCCCCTTTCGAGCTCAATCCCTGCCTCCGCTATGGTCAGGCGAGCATGATCAGCCGGAGCGAGCTGCTCCGGTTGATCATCCCGCAATGTTTCAAGGTAGTCCGCCGCCTTCTCGAGCAGTCCCCGCTCAGCAAGGTAATTCAAAGGCTTCAGCGCATCCTCAATCGAGTCCATGCCATGCTTACGCAGGGCTTCCTGATAAGCAACAAGAGCCAACTGGTGGTTGTCGTCGCGCAAATGGATATCCCCGAGCAGAAAACGACTTCGCCGGTTTGCTTTGCCCATATCCTCAAGGATCTCCAGATTCGCCATAGCCGTGTCGTAACGCTCAAGTTCGAGATAAGCATTGGCCTGCAGCAACCAGTAATCCGACACTGACGGGTTTTCCGCGATCAATTCATCAAAGAGCGCCACGGCTTGGAGTTCTTGTCCTGTCTCCAGCAGACACTGTGCTTCACCTCTTCGAAAATCGGTACTCTCCGGCTTGAACATCCGGGCATCCTGATACGCCGTCAGCGCGCTTCGGTATTGTTTTTGCGAAAGGTAAGCGTAGCCCAGGAGACCGTAACTCTGCGCGTCACCACCTCCCAATGTGATAACCTTCAACCAACTATCGATGGCGGACTCGAACCGCTGATTCTGTATAAAAATCAAGCCCAGCGTCCGGTGCGCTCTCCGGAATGAAGGAAATTTGTCCACAGCCCGCTTCAGCGCGCGCTCGGCCTTGTCGTAATCGTTTGTCTGATAGTAGAGATTGCCGAGGAGTAAATGGAAAGCCGGGTTCGCCTCGGGTCCAATCGACTCCTCAACTTCACGGATCGCCCGTTCCGGATCGTTGCGCAAATAGGGCTCGATGCGTTTATAGAGCGGGCGGTCGTCCTTGCTGATTTCGGGCTCGATGTCGGCATTGACACCATAGTTGCCAAGGAACCGGTCATGAAAGTCAGGTGCGGCCGGACCCGAATCGGACAGGGGAAAGGGCTGCCCCAGGAGAGTCACGGGCAAGGCACTCAAAGATAACAAAAAAAAAGTCACTAATTTCATGGGATTGGTTTGTTGGTTCAACGGTTTTGAAGAATAAGCGGGAAGCGCCCACGCACGGTCCGGGGGCGGCCATCGACTTCGGGTTTGGTAAAGCGGGCCGACCCGATAATCTTGCGGGCGACGCTCTCCAGCTCATGGTGACTGGAGAAGACGATCCGGCGCAGACGAGCCCGACCGTCGGGCCGGATGTCGATTTCGACAATCACCTTGCCCTCCTCCACGCCGCGACGTTCAAGCTCGGGTGGAAAACGGAAGCGCGGCGAGTTGATCAAGCGGGGCGCCTCGCCCAGATCCTCGAACGTGAAGAGTTCCTCAATTTCCGAAGTAAGATCTTGTTCCGTCTCAAAATTCGGTTTGGACACGCCCATCGCCACGGCATCCCCAATACCTGGATTGATCGCAACGTCCAGCTTGTCCACCTCAATCGGCGCTGGGTCACGTTGCATCTCCGGTGTTTCAGGCTCGGGTTTTGATGGTTTGGGTTCGTCTTTCGGCGGAGACGGGGGCTCAGGTGGTGAAGGCGCTATTTTTACTTCACGGACTGTACGGTCCGGTGTCTTGATACGATCCAATAGTTGGGACAGCGGAATTAGCAAAAACAGCAGCGCCACGACGCAAAGTGCGCCTCCGATTGTGAAAACCGGCGTCCATTTCCATCGTGCTTTTGGAAATTTAGAAGTCACGGGCTGGATGTATTATTTTGATTCGAAACGCTTGTTTCTCTTTTCGGGAAGAAATTATTAAAATCAGTCTGTCTTTTTTGTTGCCAGATTGATACGTTTTGCGCCGGCGAGTGCAGCTTCGTCGTGCACCTCTGCATAAAGAGCCATAGGGGCCGTCTTATCGGCCTGAATGATGACCGGTGTGTCTTCATCCTGTTTGACCAACCGCCGGACCACTCCACGAACGCCGCGCACACCGATCTCACGTCCACCGTATACGATTTTACCTTCCTCTGTTATCGCGATGAGGATGGATTCTTTCTCCAAATCATCCGCCGATGCCACTTGCGGCCGCTGTACTTCCACACCGGTTTCCTCGACAAACACAGTGGTAACGATAAAAAAAATAAGCAAAATAAAGACGATGTCGATCAATGGCGAGACATTGATCTCTTCCGTTTTGTCATTGCGAGTATAGAGCAGACGGCGCTGTTTCATATTATTGAGTTCCTGGAACCGGGCAGTCGGAGCGCAACGCTATTCGTGTGTTAAAACGTTCGAGACGGGCAATGCAGTGCACGAGGGTGTTTCGCCGCTGGATAATCAGTGAGAGCAGGACAAGCGCGGGAATGGCGGTGACCAACCCGGTCTGAGTTGTAATCAACGCCTCCGATATCCCGGTTACCACACTGTCGAAACGATTGCCGACATGATTAACCATTCCGTGGAATGTGCTCAGCATTCCCGTTACCGTTCCGAGCAGGCCAAGCAGGGGGCCTGCGGTAATAATTATCCCCAAAAATCGAATGCGGCGATCGATTATCGGCAGATACTCGGCGCGCACCTCAGCAAAATGCCGGCGCACCTCGGCGCTGTCCGGAGCGTTAAAGCGGATAAGCTTCCGGGCTTGTATAAACTCCGTTCGCGAATCGTGGGCGATTTCCCGCGCACTGCTTTCGTGAATTCGAGCCCGGACCAAAAAGTGAAAATGTACACGAAAAAACAAATCGAAGGCAGTCAAATAAATGAAGAACGTTAAGAGAAGAAGCGGAATCATCACCCAACCTCCACTCATCCAAATCCGGAACGTTTGTTCGATTAAGCTGTTGGCATCAATGCTCATGATGTAAATTGCCCCGTTAATGAAGGCTAATTCAGTTTTTGGAAAACTTCATGTCGCCGTCCTCGCGAGCGCATTGACGAATGCAACGGCGGACTTTTCAAGTTGCGCCATAATGCCCGCAACCTTGCGCGACAGCAAAGCGTGAATAATTAGCGCGGGAATTGCGAGAACGAGGCCCATCTCGGTCGTAATAAGTGCTTCGGAAATTCCCGAGATCAAAGGCTTCGGGTCGCCCGCGCCGAATACGGTCATCAGCCGAAAGGTCTTGATGATACCGGTTACCGTGCCAAGCAAACCGAGCAGAGGAGCTGTAGCAGCTGTTACCGAGATGACATTAATGAATCGTTCGAGCTTTGGCTGGGCGCCGAGCATGGATTCATACATCACTTCCTCCACCATCTCCGTTGATTCATCCGCGTGCTCAACCCCAGCGAGCAACATATCCCGGGCCGGTTGCGGCTGAGCCGCAGCCAACGCCCGGGCCTCCTTCCCGTCCCCCTCGCGCAATGCGCGTACGATCTCGTGAATGACCATTGGCTTGGGATGGCGCACAGAAAAAACCTGAAACAACTTAACCACCGCCACGACAGTCGCGACGAGTGCAAAAAACAAGATCGGATAGATCCAGATCCCTCCTTTAGCCATATGTTCCTGCAACGTGTCGCGTGTCTTCTCAACCTCCAAAGAATCGCCCAAGGTGGGATCAATTGGAAGCACACCGATGCCTGTGGCGGCTAACTCGGCAATAGTATCCGCTTTGGATGTTTGAAGGGGGAACACCCGCGCCCGCAGAGATTCCCTTTCCTCAACCAGGCCGGACACGTTTCCGTCATTCGCCGAAAAGTAAAGCAGAGGTCCTAACTGTATGAAGGATCCCTTCCGGAGCGAACCTTCCGGTAAGTGTGCCTGACCTTTAAGTCGTTGCCCGCCCAATCTATCCTGCACTAGCTCCAACGATCGTTTCATCTGCGTAAGACCTCGTTCCAGTTTTTCCTCTTCCGATGCTTCGGAGTCTTCGAGAAACAGATTATACTTCCGTATGCCCTCGCCCACGCTGTGGCGCTCCGCCGCTGTAAGCGCGGCGTCAAAATCGGCGATGGCATCGGGCAGGAGCGTGCGTTTGAACGAGTCCACCTGACTTTCACGGGCTTCCACTTCCGAACGCTGCGTCTTCAACTCGACATCGCTGTTGTCGCGCAGGCGGCGAACATGATCGAGCTCATCGGCAAGTTCGCGGGCACGCGCCTCCTTTTGATTCAACTTTCGGGCTAAGGGCACCTGCTCCTTTTCTATCTTCGTCCGAAGCTCCCGAAGCCGCTCGAGCGCGTCTTCCAACTTGGCTTCGCGCTGGGTGGCGATTTGCTCGAGACTTTGAGCGGATGCGGGGAGCGGCAAAACAAAGGAAATTGCCGCGAGTGCAACAATCGTAGCGTGTTGCTTCAACAAGCGTTCCATGCTTAGCTTCGCCGACCATTCGGAAAGGCGACTAAAGCACGCCGCTACGGCTTTTCGATACAGCAGGACAATCATTTCGAATCTCCTTTCGTTCCACTCAGTTGAACCGGGAGATCCACTAATTTCGGCTCGATCGCGTCCGCTTCCACCAGTTCAAACACCTTTCGAATCGCTTTCTCGAAACCGGGCTTTGACTTCCAGACCCAACCATCCGAACCGGGCCATCCAAACCCCACGTCGTCCGGTGCAATGTAGTAAGCTTGACCTAGGCCTAGATAAAGCTCGCGAACCAGTTCTTCTTCATCGCTCTCCGGTAACTCACGGAGTGATTCAGTCACTGTCAACTTGCCGTCAAATTGTCGAATTTGAGCAAGCAGCTGCATCACCGTCCGCATACGCTCGCCCAGTTTGACAGAAGTCTTCGCCTCATTTTTGGGCACACGTTGGTAAACCGGGGCCAACTTTTCCCCCAAGGGCGTGGGCAGACGAGGTCGCAACTCGCGGAGCCCCGCCTCGATTTCGGCCAGGAAGGATTTGATCCGTTCCGTTTCCGCCTCCGTGCGCACACGCCGATCATGCAATTTCTCGCGTTCTTTTTCAGCTTCGGAAAGCGTAGCCTCCCCCTTTTCAAGTTCCTTTTCAAAACGCTCGATGCGCCGGTCGGCCACTTCAATAAGATCCTTCAATTGATCCTTCCGTCTGCTCCAATCCGCTATCTCACGCGAAATGGTTTTTTCGGCGGCGGCCCACTCCTTGACAGTTGAACGCGCGTTTTCCAGGGCCTCGGGCGAGGCCGTCGCTTTCACGGAAACAAGCACCGGCATCAACCCGATAAAGAACATTATACATCGTATTGCTTTCATATTAATTTAATAAAAACGGTATGGCGACCCCGGGCGAACTGCGTCCCGGTAAAACAGCAGTCGTTAACCGGAAACCGTAATAACCTGCAAACAAGATTCATTCTCATTTAGATGCGTCAAACAAATTTATTGCTTGTGCTAATATCAACGAACCGCGCGCAAGGCGCGCCAATACAGCCACACCCACCAACCGATGATCGCAAGCGTCAGGGCAACCCAGCCGATGGTGACGGCCTTAACGCCGGGTGCGAGCGTCGGCAGTTGCTTCACCCCTTCCACCGTCGGGCCGTAGTGCTCCCGGACCTCTTGGAACCCTGCCGGGACTGTCGCAGCGAGAACGAGCAATGTCACCAAGATCGCCGCCGTCGTACCCGGCCAGCGGTGGCGGCCATTGGCATCCTTCGCCAACCGTTTGGCGTGCAAGTAGGTGCCGGTGAGAATCAGGCCGCACAGCGCCAGTCCAAAGACAGACAAACCACAGAAGCATCTGCTGTACGGCATTAAAAAACTCCCCCGCATCGCGGGCGCTGAAAACGCCGCTGACGGGCTCGCGTTGCAGTGCCTCCGTGAGCACGCGGACATCTTCATCGACATAGCGGCCCACTTCGCGGGCCACTGCGCCAAGGGGGCGGTTGTCGAAGATAAGCCGCCCCGCCTGCCAAGCGGCGAAGCGCTCGGTCGGGATTGGCCGCACTTCGTCCTCCAAACCTTCCGCGGTAAAGCTGACTCCCTGCCCGGCGCGCGGACGCGGATGCGCCGGGCACGCCGCCCGACATGTCATAAATCGTATCGAGGATTTCAAATTCCCTGCGGTGGCGTGGATCCGCTTTCAGCCAAGCCTGGAGTTCCTCCTCGTCCCCCGCCGACCACCGTTCGCTGTTCCGGCGTCGCGCCAGGAGTCGCGCAGCGGTTGCGGTGATCGTCTCATCGCTCTCCCCTCCCCGGGTATTTTGACTCTCGTCGGCTGGTGACATCAGGTGGAAAAACGTAGGCTTCAGAGATTAGTGTAGCCAGCACTTAATTCCAAAAAGATAACACCGACTCAGCAAATAAGACGGATTCACTGGGACAACCTCTATTCAAACATCGCGGACATGCCCGCCGTAGTTTCGGCGCAGGAGGAACCATTCAGAACAGATCCTGCAGCTCGTGCCGCAGATGCACCAGTGCCGCCGCGATATGCTTTTCCACGGTGCTTTGGGAAATGCCTAGGCGCTTCGCGATGTCACGATGGCGCAGCCCCTCGAAGCGATGGAGCACGAAGGCTTCGCGGCAACGCTCCGGCAGTTCGCGGATCGCCTCGCGGAGAAGACCGTACGCTTCCCGCGTGTCGAGTGCCTCCGCCGGCGACAAATCGTCGGCCAACTCCGCGCGCTCCGCCATCAAGCCGGAGGGCACCACTTGACAAAGCGGCTCGGATAACAAATGTTATAACCATGCCCATTAAAACCAAAGTCCGCAAAATCGGCAACTCCTACGGGATTGTCCTGCCTAAAGAAGCCCTGCAGGCCCTCAAAGTTGAAGAAGGCGCCGACCTTTACCTGACCGAGGGCCCCAATCACACGCTCAATATCAATCCCGGGGAACCCGGTTTTGAGGACATCATGCGAGTCGCTGAAGAAGGAATGCAACGCTACCGAAACACCATGCGGGAGCTGGCCAAATGACCGAACCGATTTGGCTGACCCGCGAAACCATCCAGTCCATCCATGCTCTCTCGATTGCATGGTTTGGTGGAGCGGATGGCTTGCGGGATCCACATTTATTGGAGACCTCTGCCAATCGACCACTCCAGCACTTCAGCTATGCCGATCCGCAGCCGTCCCTTTTCGAATTGGCGGCCATCTACTGCTCCGGCATAGTCAAAAGCCACCCCTTCTTGGACGGAAACAAAAGGACCGGTTTCATGGCCGC
>JBKGYB010000086.1:0-7993 GCA_046546295.1 Opitutales bacterium
CCTTTCGCCGAACAGGCGAAGCGGTAAAAATCGCTAACCCCTTGATAATCAGTGTCCATCAGTGGTTGTACTAATCTTTTTAGGTTCAAAGGCAAACATCGCGATGCTCAAAGAGCGCGGCTAAAGGAAGAAGTTTCATAAGAGAGACGATTATTACCGCAAGCTAACCCAAATCGCACGACCTCGACCGGGCCGTTCGCATTCCGATTTTGTCTTGGAAATCGCGTCCGGTCGAACTACGTTGCGCAGGGATGGAACTTTACGTGCCGGAAGTAAATTTTGCCTCGCTGTATCCCGAATGGAGCCGCTGGGATGGGTCGAACTACAAGGCCATTGCCACCACCAACAAACATAAGGAGGCGGGGGCGATGTTTTTCGTGGACGGATGCGTGTCCGAACTCCGGCCGCTGCCGGAGCGTCCCGGTTTCGAAGCGTGCGTGACCGACGGCAAAGCCTACGGCGTTTCGGTTTGGCTGACGGACGACCCGCGCGCGCCCGGCTTCGAATGCGGCTGCGCGGAGGGCCGGGCTGATACGCCGTGCAGCCATGTCATGGCTTTGCTCGCCGCGCTCGTTTATCTCTTTCACGAACAGAATTTTCTCCCGCTTTCGCCGCTCTTGGGCAATGTCAACCAGCTGGCCGCCGCCATCGACGACTCAAAAAAAAGCGGACGCAAAAACCTCAACCGCATACGCCTCCGCAGCTGCGACGCCAAACGTCCCTACATCGAGGGCAATATCCGGCTCCCGCAAAACCTCGTCGAAGCAATTAACCCCTACCGGGAGATCAGCCGCATGGCGCGAAACACGCTGGAGCTGCCGACCGGCGACCTGCGCGAACCTATGCGCAAACTGGTCGATTACGCGCGCAAAAAGAAAATCGCGCTCGAAGCCGAGGATCCACACGACGGCTTTGTCAAACTTGCCGCGGAAACCGCCACCATCGACGAGCGACTGCGCTTCGTGGCGGCCAAGCGCGGGGTCGTTCGCATCGAGAGCGCATGGGATACCGGCGGACCGGGCGCGGTAATGGCGTATCCGGATTGCGGAGTAGTTGTCCTGCGCGAGGGACGTATAGCTTTGCTCGACGAAACGAAGTTCCAACGGGTTCGGGACGCGTTTCACCGCAAAGTGCATGGCTTCGCGGATTTATATCGCAAAAGCGACGGACTGGAGAGGCAAACCTTCAACGCGTTCAGCGCCCGTCTCGACCACGATACGCGCCGCCTCTTACGTCAATGCGAATTCGCTCATGCCCGTGACGACGGATCCGAGCCGGTCGATCCCGAATCCGCCGAAACGCTTGTCTTGCAGGCCCGGGTTCGCATCGATTCGTGGGGAAGCGAGTCGCCGCAGCAACACGCTTTCCTGGAAGGCACGGCAGGCCGCGATTTCGTTCCGCTCGGCTTCCTGTTCTCCGAGTTTATGAATCGGTTGTGCGATCATGCGCGCGCGGCCGACCGTTTGCTCGGCAGCCGGAAGCGCGTGGACGCGCTTCTCGTCGCCGCCGCCCGATTGCCCGGAATCGGCACGCAAGCCGAACGGCGGAAATACATCAATTCCGTCTGTGCCATGTCCGATTTCCACAATGAAGAACACGCCGCGGCGGCCCGCGAATTTCTCCGGGATATCGAGCGCGACTACTGTCGACCGAAAAGCGCCGTTACCCGAATGCTTGTTTGCGATACAGCGGAGGATACGTATGCTTGGCGCAGCGTCCGTTTGCCGCTGCCCGGTCTGCTCACGCTGACCGCCGCGCTTTACCGGCATACGGCCATCCAAGAGTTGCCGAGCTCTGAATGCGATCCCTTGCCGCTTCGAATGAACGGCGACGCACCCGGTGAAATCGCCGAACTATGCGAGTCCCTTGAAATTCCGTTGTTGATCAATGATCGGCCCACCGTGGTCCGCCATACGGAAATCGCCGTCGATTGCGTGGAAGGCGACAAAGAAGACTGGTTTGAACTCAAGCCCTCCGTTCGTTGCGAGGGCGCCGAAATCCCTCCGGAACAATGGACGAAACTGCTTCAAGGAACCTTGCTGCTGGAGAGCGACGACGGCGGCTATATCGCTCCGCGCGTGAAGCGCAACGAAGCGCTCAAACCCCTTGTCGAAGCATTCGGTGAAAATAACAACGCGGTTCGCGGGACCCAAATCCAACGGCTTCAACTGCTTGACTGGATCGCATGGCGCAAACAAGGGCTGGAAGTACGCATGCCCGCGAAAGTCGAGACACTTCTCCACAACCTGCTGAATTTCGACGGAATTCCCGAGGTCGCGCCGCCGAGCTCCCTTCGCGCCGAGATGCGGCCGTATCAACGGCGCGGTTTCGAGTGGCTCGTCTTTCTTTATCGTCACCGCTGCGGCGCATGCCTTGCGGATGACATGGGCTTGGGCAAGACCCTTCAAGCGCTCGCCTTTCTCGACCACATCCGGGCCGAATCATCGGAGGAGGCCCCGCTGCGCGTCCTCGCGGTGCTTCCCCCCAGTCTCCTGTTCAATTGGGAAAACGAAGCCGCGCGTTTCACTCCGGACCTTCGAGTGGAGACCTATGCCGGGGCCGGTCGCAACCCCGCCGTGCTTGATAACGCCGATCTTGTGCTCACCACCTACGATATCGTACGACGCGATATCGGGATCCTCGAAAAGCACCGCTTCGAGGTTACTCTCTTCGACGAAGTTCAAGCCCTCAAGAATCACACCTCGCGCCGTTCCCGGGCCGCCCGACGCCTTGCTAGACGTTTCACCGTTTGCCTGACCGGCACGCCGATGGAAAACCACGCGGGCGAATACCATGCCATCATGGATCTCGCGCTTCCCGGGCTCATGGGCGAGCGCAAAGCCTTCGTCCAAGCCCTCAAGGACGGCGACGACACCGCCCTCCGTCGCGCGCGACCGTTTCTGTTGCGGCGCACGAAAGACGCAATCCTCCGTGAACTTCCGCCCAAGGTCGAATCCGACATCCCCCTCGAAATGAACGATGAGCAACGCGAGATATACACCCGCCTCGTGGGCGAAATCCGCGAGGAGGTGCTCTCCGCGTATCAGAAACAGACCCGCGCACAAGCCGGGATCACCGCACTCGCCGCCCTCACGCGCCTCCGTCAACTCTGTGTTTCCCCGGCGCTTCTCGGACACGAACTCGGCCATGTCGAGCCGAAGATCGCCTACCTTGTCGAAACCCTCGCGGAACTACGCGAAGAGGGGCATGCCGTGCTCGTTTTCTCCCAGTTCGTCAAAGCTCTCGACCGCATCGAAGCCGCCTTGCGCGCCGAAGGAGCGGCCCCCCTCCGCTTGGACGGCGGAACCCCCGCCGCCGACAGAAAGGCCGTGGTTGAACGTTTTCAAACCAGCCCGGAGCCCGAAGTCTTCCTCGTCAGCCTCAGGGCGGGCGGCGTGGGCCTCAATCTGACGCGGGCCAGCTACGTGATACACGTCGATCCGTGGTGGAATCCTTCCGTCGAAAATCAAGCCAGTGATCGCGCCCACCGCATCGGCCAGGAACAAACGGTCTTCGTCCAGCGACTCCACATGCGCGACTCCGTCGAGGAAAAGATCATGGCGCTGAAAGCCCGCAAACGCAAACTCTTCGACGCCATCGTCGGCGATAAAACGAGCGACCGCGAAGGCGCCCCCGGCATCACTCGGGAGGACTTCCAGTTCCTGCTGGACGATTACTAACCCGAGGCCTCCTTGCCCCCGTGAAGTTTTCGTGACGCCATCTTCGGTTTTTTTTTGCCGTGAAACCAAGGAGTTCGCAGTCGACCACCAGATCCCTCGCCGCGCGGTTGGTCGACGCTCTTAGGGCTAAAAAGTTTAGGACAACCACTGGCATGGGAATAAGTTCAGCAGCAAAAAAACCGGAAATTGAATATTTTTTTCTGGCGCCACCGGGCAAAAGGCGCTTTGCTTTTCAGCGTAGCGTCATTTTGAAGCTACCTGAGTAAACACTGTTTTTTCCGGCGCCACCGGGCAAAATGAAGCTACCTGAGCAAGCACCATTGATTTATAACATCTTAGACCTCGACTTGCCGCGCGTTGCCCCTGCTGTAGCGCAAGTAGACCGGGTCTCTACCCTATTCCCGCGAGTGCGCGCGTCCCGAACGCCGCACATTGGCCAAGACTTTACCCCATGAAACCGTTACAAAAAGTTGCGGATCCCCGCAGGCGATCGAACGGCGGCTTTACGCTTGTGGAGGTAATGATTGCCGCGACGCTGTTTGCCCTGCTGGCAGGGGGCATATCAGCCGGCATCCTCCAGGCGCGCCGCTTGGCCGAGCAGAATGTCTACCGTGTTTCGGCGCTTACCATCGCCCAGGGTTACCTGGAGCAGATGAAGGGCATGGTGTACGACCAACTCTCGACGGATCCTGACACCGCGATCCCCACTGAATTGAATTACGGCGATCCGGACCCGCTCTATCCCGAGACTTGGAACGAGAAGCAAATCGATATTCACGATACACCCGGCAACCCCGACGACGATATGCGGATGTGGGTCCGGCCGACCATTACGCAAACCGCATACCGCAAAATGATCCAAATCGATTTACGCTGGGAGACGCCCCGCGGCGCCGGCGAATCGCGCATCTTTGAAGGAACCTTCCGGTCAATCCGATCAACCGTGCCCTGACGCGCCAATGACTATACCTCAAAACAGATTGAGATTCAGAGGGTATACGCTCGTTGAAGTGATTATGGCCACGGGCGTACTCGGATTGGTCATTGCCGGAACAATGGCGTTCTTTATCCAGAGTTTGTCCACCTCGCATATGTCGGCCGGCAAACTTCTCGTAAGCCGGGATATTCGGAAGTTCACCAACGAAATGACAAACGAGGCACGAAACGCGTCCCGCTACGAGTTGTTCAAGTCCTTCACTGATCGCACACGCATATCGGACGGATTTTCGGGGGACTATCTCGTTTTGTATTACTACGAGGATATCGAAGACGCCGACAGCATCGAACGTATCATTGGCTATTACCGCTCTCCCGACAATAACGGGGAGGGGCCTGTTCGAAAGCACGATTCGGACATCACCGGGCTGGATTCGCAGAATCCCTCAGCGCTCCCTTCGCACGATGAAATCAACTCATATCCAGCCGTCGTGGAACTCGCGCGCGGCTTGGCCGACGGGAATCTTTTTTATAATTTCTATGGCAGGAGTATGATGGTCAAAGGCGAGCTTATCCACGACGGGCGTATCAACAAACGCGCCACCAACACCTATAATTTTACGGTTTCTCCACGACAATGATTAAGAAAAAAAGGCGGAGTCGAACAAAATTCCCCGATATGGGTCGCGGACCGGATCCGCGCGCCCTGCGCGACAACCGTGCTTCGGCGCTCATCATCGTCATAATCGTCACGGTCGTGCTCTCGCTCTCGATGGCCAATATCTTAAGCTGGGCGCTTAATGAAGAACGGATCAACCGGCGGCATGCCGTACGCATCCATTCCCTTTATACTGCGGAAAGCGTTGTTGAATACGGCTTTTCCCAGCTCCAAGGGCGTTTCGAAAACCAGACCTCTATTCCACGCGATTCCCTGGATCCGGACGGGTCAACGCCGCTGGATCCGCCGGATCGCGATTTCTTCGAAACCGAGGAAGTCGAGGTGACGGATATGGAGGTCGTCGGCGGAATGATCCAGCCAGCGGAATGGACCTTCATTGATCCCACCAATCCGGCCAACGAAACCGACCCTCTGGCGGGTATGAACGTTCTTACGCGGGAGGTCGAAGTGTACGGAATGGCCACGATCCAATGGCGCAGCTCGACGGTCACCTCGCACGCCCGGCAGCGGCTGCAGGTTCGCGACGCCCCGCTGTTTGCGAACGCCATTTTCTACAATCTCGACTTGGAGATTGCTCCGGGGGCGGATATGGAATTGCACGGAACCGTGCACGGAAACCGCAACATTTATTTTCAGTCGGGCGCGTCGCTGGAGTTCTACGACCGATTGACCACCTCCGGTGATTTCATTCACGGGCGGCATCCGGATTCAGGCAGGTCGTTTTCCGGGGGCGCGGTCAGCGCTGTCGACGGCAAGGGTGATTTGCAAAGTTTCCGGCAAGGCGGGCAGTGGCTCGAGAGCGCGGCGGACGACTGGCGCGTGCTCGCTACCGCAACTTGGAACGGCAACGTCCAGAGTCAGGCACACGGGATGCAGCCGCACCGCCCCCTGGCCATCGACGACTACGAACCCGACGTAAAGAATCCCGGGCACAAACTCATCCAGCCGCCGGAAACAGGCGGGAACGTCGACCAAGAAGTGGAGGCACAGAAATTTTCGACCAAGGCGGGTCTGCGTATTCGCGTGAATCCGGCGGGCGGCCTAAACCCGCCCGGCCAGGGTTCGGGGCCCGGCAATGGTTCGGGGCCCGGCAATGGTTCGGGGTCCGGCCAAGGTTCGGGGTCCGGCCAGGGTTCGGGGCCGATCAAGGCTTGGACGCGTGACGGAACTCCCGTTAGCATACCGTCGGGTCTGATCACCACGGGAGCGGGGCCCGATATGCACGACGCCCGGCGCGGGAAGGACCTGCACATGGCCGATTTCGATGTTGGCAAACTGAAACAGCTCATTGAAAACCCGGATTACAGCCAGTCCGATGGGCACATCGACGGATTTGACACCGACGACTGGAACGGGATCGTTTACGTCGAGGCACAGAATACCGCCAACAGTGGCATTCGATTGATCAACGGATCGGATATTCCGAGTCAGGGATCCGATCGGGGATTTACATTCGCCACGAATAACGCGCTCTACGTGCAGGGGCATTTCAACGCGGACGGAGACCCGGACACCGGCGACGCGCGCGCGGGCGACAGCGAGGACGAGCCGCCCGCCGCTCTGATTGGCGACGCGGTGACCCTTCTGTCCGAGAACTGGGACGACTCAAAGAGCGAAGACTGGCACCAGCGCAATACACCTTCTTTCACCGAAGTGTCCGCCGCGATCATGACCGGGATCGTTCCGAGCAGCTCGGGCGATTACAGCGGGGGCGTTGAGAATTTGCCCAGGTTACTCGAAGACTGGAACGACCGGACTCTCCGGATTCGAGGGTCGATGGTGGTCTTGTACGAGAGCGAGGTTGCGACCGAGTCCTGGGAGTACGGAAATCCTATTTATACGGCGCCCAATCGCGATTGGGGTTTTCACACGCTCTTCAGCAATGGCGAATACCCGCCTGGAACGCCGAATACGCGTAGTTACCGCCGAATGCAGTTCCGCGATATTTCCCCGGAAATGTACGAGCAGGGGGTCGCGGATATCCTGGACGAATACAAATGAAGCATCCTCGCGAAACTTTTAGACGGCTTATGGCTGTTGGTGCGGCTCTCGTGTTCCCGTCGCTCGCCGCGGTTTGTGCGGCGGATGAGCAAGTCGCGTTTTCCTGGCCGGAACGGGGAGCGCTTCCTGTGGAGTACAAGCACGTCGAAATCACGGGCGATGGAGTAATCGCGGAGCGTATATCCTTGAAAGGGCGCAATCTCAATTTGCGCTTTCGGTTTCTCCGCAATTGGGTGGCCCTGCGGGAGCCCCCGCCTGAATATTCCTTCGTTTTACAGCCCAGGCACCAGCCGAAATTGTTTTTGGCAATCGCGCAGTTTTCCCGGGACCGGTTTTTCCGCGATATTACCGACGAGTCCTGGACGGCTTATAAAAAGGGCCTTGCGCAGGAGCATGGCGAAGCACTTGAAATTTTGGAGGAAACCCACCGCACGGGTTTTGGACAAGGCATCGCGATTCTCGGTGAGTCGAATCGATCGATTCTCTACCGGCTCCGGGGAAACGGGGGCAATACTCTTCGACTGGAATTCTTCCTGTTCCACCGCGACCAGTTGTTGGCCATACGCTTTCACGGACCGGAGGATCTCGTCAGAAACAACGAGGCGTCGATCAAGTCTCTCTTGACCCGTATGGCGTCCATCAGGGAGCCCTGAGTGGCGCATGCGTGCCGCAGGTAAAACTCGTCAATCGTTCCCGT
>JBKGYB010000087.1:0-7733 GCA_046546295.1 Opitutales bacterium
CCGGAGCCACGCAGCCGCATGGCCCTCAATAGCCTGTCCCTTACTCAATAACCTGTCCCCTAAAATAATCCGATAGCCTGTCCCTTGGGAAATTTTGCCGCGAATCGAGTAAACATGTGGCGACATGCGCTTTTGGGGGCTCGACAAATCCAACGACATTTGCCAAGATTTGGGCGCATGAAGCTTGAAATCCATTGCAGTCCAAAAACCGCTCTGTTCGCAGTATTTTGCCTCAGCCCGTTTACCGGGCTGAACGCTTACGAACAAGGGTCCTATTTTTTCTTCGATTTGGTGGAAGAAAACGAGGAGGAAGCAACGGTAGCCAACCGCTTGCCGGTGGAGCGCGAGATCTTTGAAACGGAAGAAACCAGGCAGCAAAGCGACTTGTTCGATGGCGGCACCGAACAAACGGAAACTTTAGGTCAAGATGCGTCGCCCTTCGGAAAGGGAGCCGGGAGTTCGGATTTTTTGAATGAACCGGGGGATTCAGACAATCCACTGGGTGAGCGTGAAGGCTTCGATATTGACGGAGATTCCCCCGATGCCAAAAAAGAAGACAACGCCCCTTCTTTTGACTTGGATTCCGGCGAAGGGGCTCTGTCTGAATAGCCCTGCCAAGGACGTGTTTCCTTTTTGCGTCTTGCGCAAAACAACCCTCGCTCGCGCAGCGAGTGAGGCCGCCACATTTGCATGGCGTGGTATACTGAATGGATGCTGGAGTCCTACACGCTTGCTCCGATCGATCTGTTTTTAATCGGCCTTTATGGCTGCGTGGTGATTTTTATTGGCGTCAAGCTGGCTCCCCGGCACCGCACCGCAGACGACTACTTCCTGGCCGGCAGGAGAATGCTCTGGCCCCTGATCGGCATTTCCCTTTTCGCATCGAACATCTCGTCAACCACTTTGGTGGGGCTCGCAGGGGACGCCTATGACACGGGGATCTCGGTCTTCAACTACGAGTGGATGGCTGCGGTCGTCCTTGTTTTTTTCGCGATTTTCATTCTTCCTTTCCTTCTGCGCTCCCAGGTTTTCACCTTTCCGGAATTCCTCGAAAAACGCTACGACGGGCGCCTGCGCACCTACTTTTCCGGGCTCACCCTGTTTCTTAACATTGTCGTCGATACCGCCGGCAGCCTCTTTGCCGGGGGGCTTCTCCTGAAACTGGTGTTTCCGGATCTGGATATCGCCGCGACCATTGCCCTGCTCGCCATTGTGGCCGGCATCTATACCATCGCGGGGGGCCTGACGGCGGTGATCTATACGGATGCGATCCAAACCGTCCTCCTGCTCATCGGCGCGGTTGTTATCAGTGTGACGGCGTACAGCGAAGTGGGCGGCTGGGCCGGCATGACCGAAGGGCTCGACCCGGGCCACCTCAGCCTCATCCGTCCTTTGGGCGATCCCGGCGTGCCGTGGCTCGGCCTCCTCACGGGCGTGCCGCTGCTGGGCTTTTATTTCTGGTGCGCCAACCAGTTTATGGTGCAACGCGTGCTAAGCGCGAAATCGGTCCTCCACGGACGCTGGGGCGTGCTTTTCGCCGCCCTCCTGAAAATGCCCGTGCTCTTTATCATGGTGCTGCCCGGCACCATGGCGATTCAACTGTACCCGGATCTCCCGAGGCCCGATCTGGTCTATCCGACGCTCATATTCGATCTTTTGCCGACCGGACTGCTGGGCCTGGTAATGGCGGGCTTCATCGCAGCCCTGATGTCACAGATCGACTCCACGCTCAATGCCGCCTCCACGCTGGTCACCATGGACTTCGTGCGCAAGTGGAAGCCGCACCTGAACAGCGGACAACTGATGAAGACCGGTCGGTGGATCACAGGCGGCTTCATGCTGCTCGCCGCGCTATGGGCGCCACAAATCGAACAATTTTCGTCACTCTTCAAATACCTGCAAACCGTGCTCGCCTACACGGTGGCGCCAATCATTGCCGTCTTGCTTGCGGGCGCCTTCTGGAAAGGGGCCAACGCCCGCGGCGCATGGACGGCGGTCGTCATCGGAACCGGCGCCGCCCTCCTGCTGTTCCTCGTCAACGAAATCCTGGGTTGGACGAATCTGCACTTTCTCTACGCCGCGCCAATACTTTTTGTGCTGTCCCTCGGCGTGCTGTTGCTCGTCAGCCGAGCAGGCCCGATGCCTCCCGCCGAACAGCAGGCCCTTGTATGGACTCCGCGCCATTTCCGGGATGAAACCGTCGAATTGCAAAGCCTGCCGTGGTGGCAGAATTATCGTTGGCTGTCTCTTGGACTATTGCTGCTGACATTTGTCATCGTCGCTGCTTTTGCCTGATCGGGAGCCGCAAAAGCGGTCTGTCGAGAATTCGGGCTTGAACATCAGGCCGCACTGCCCATCTCTCATCATTTCAGCAGGAAGATCCCGTCTATAGGATCGCCCTTTTGGATCCGAATGCCGGCCGGTCATCCCGCCCGCATACCACAGTAAATCCGCCACCAACACCTTTTCTCCCGAATGGCACGCAAAAAGAAGCCTTCAGACAACGAAACCCTCGAATTCGAACTTTCCGGAACGATTGATCCGCCCGCAACCGGCGCGGAAAACGCAGGTGACGCATTCGATCTCTCAGGAAAATCCGGCCATATCGATGAAATGTTCGGCGACTGGTTCCTCGACTATGCCAGCTACGTCATTCTTGAACGGGCCGTGCCCAATGCCGATGACGGACTCAAGCCGGTGCACCGCCGCATCCTGCATTCCATGCGCGAGCTCGAGGACGGGCGCTACAACAAGGTGGCCAACATCATCGGGAATACGATGAAATATCACCCCCATGGCGATGTATCCATCGGGGATGCCATGGTCCAACTCGGTCAAAAAGGCCTTCTGATCGACACCCAGGGCAACTGGGGCAATATTTTAACCGGTGATTCCGCTGCCGCCCCGCGCTATATCGAGGCTCGTCTTTCCAAATTCGCCCTGGAAACCGTCTTTAATCCGAAAACGACCAAATGGCTGCTCTCCTATGACGGACGCAACAAAGAGCCGGAAGCGCTTCCCGTGAAATTCCCCCTGCTTCTTGCACAGGGCGCCGAAGGCATCGCGGTCGGACTCTCCTGCAAGATTCTCCCCCATAATTTCAACGAGCTCGCCGACGGCTGTATCGCTGTGCTGCGCAAAAAGGAGACGGCGATCCTGCCGGACTTCCCAAGCGGCGGAATCGCCGACTGCTCGGAATACAATCAGGGCAAGCGGGGCGGACGCGTCCGGGTGCGCGCACGCATTGAAACCCGCAAAAAGAACCTGCTGGCGATTACGGAGATTCCGTTCGGAAAAACCACCACCTCCCTCATTGATTCCATCCTGGCCGCTCACGAGAAAGGGAAAATCAAAATCCAGCGCGTTGAGGACAATACCGCGGAACACGTGGAAATTCTCGTCTACCTGCCAGCCGGTTCGGAACCCGAGACCGCCTGTCAGGCGCTGTTCGCCTTTACCGACTGCGAGGTTTCGATCGCCGCCAATATCTGCGTCATTGAAAATCACAAACCACGCTTTTTTTCCGCCGACGAACTCCTCCGCCTGGCAACCGAAAAGACCGTCCATCTCCTCAAACAGGAACTCGATATTCAACTCGCGGAACTGGAGGAAAAATGGCACTTCGCCTCGCTCGAGAAAATTTTCATCGAAAAGCGCATCTATCGGCGGATTGAAGAAGCGGAAACATGGGAGGCCGTCATCGAGACAATCGACAAGGGCCTTGAGCCCTACAAAGAACGCTTCAAGCGCGCCATCACCCGGGACGACATCCTCCACCTCACCGAAATCCGCATCAAGCGCATCTCGAAATACGACAGCTTCCGGGCGGACAAGCAAATCAAGGATATTGAAGACGCCATTGAAGAAACCCGCTATAACCTGAATCACCTCACCGACTACGCGATAAAGTGGTTCAAGGACCTGAAAAAGAAATACGGAAAAGGCCGGGAACGGAAAACCGAACTCGCCGCTTTTGAAAAGGTGGTGGCCCAGGATGTGGTCAATGCCAACGAAACCCTCTACGTCGACCGCGAGGAAGGCTTTGCCGGCTATGCCATGAAAAAAGCCGAAGCCCTAGGCAAATGCTCGCGCCTGGACGACGTTATCGCGATCACGCAAGAGGGCGGGCTCATTGTCTCGAAAGTCAGCGAAAAAGCCTTCTTCGGAAAAAACATCGTCTACATCGACCTCTTCAACCGGAAGGACCCCGATGCATACGCCTACTGCATGGTGTATCGCGACGGGAAAAACGGCCCCACCCTGGCCAAACACTTCACCATCGGAGGCATCACCCGCGACAAGGAATACAACCTGACAAAAGGCAAGCCCGGCTCCCGGGTGCTCTACCTCGCGGCTTATCCCGCGCGGGAGGAACAGCCCGAACCCGTCAAAGTCAACTTCAAGCCCGCTCCCCGACTGCGCAAAACAAGTGAAGTGGTGGACTTTCGCAAGCTTCCGCTGCGCGGGCGGGTCGCAAGCGGCAACATCGTCACAAAACATGCCGTCCGAAACGTCATACGCCTCCCGAAAACCGAACGCGGGGAAGAGGACACGGGAGATGCTCCCGCCGAACAACTTTCCTGACATTCCGTCCAATAATTTCTTGCGTGTGACATGCCTGGAAAATATCCACTCCTTATGACCTCCATCCTCTTAAGGAACATTGCGCGGAGCTTCGCCCCCCCTTTCGGAACCGCGCTCTGCCTCCGCGTCCTCCTCATTTTCACACTTGCGGGCAACGCCCCGCTTCATGCTCAAGAGGATGATTCCGGAATTTCCCGGGGCGTGTGGCAATTGGAAACCCCGGAACAAGGCTCCCTCGTTCTCATCCTCAAGCGCGAAGGACGCGCCTCATACTTCTGGGACGACAATGCCGACCGCACGGTTTATCAGGGCGCTTGGGAAACAACCGAAAACGGAGCCCGCTTGGAATGGGAAAACGGGGGCACGCATCTTTTGCAACAAAAAGAAAAAGGCGTCGGCTACGTTGTCACCCATCACACGCCATCTGGAGAAAAAAGTTATGAGGTCCCGGCGGAACAACTGCCGGGCGACCTCTTGGGCCAGTGGGCCAAACCTCCGGAAAGAGCGACTGAAGAAAGCTCGGACCGTGATCAGGCAAAAGGATTTTTTGGAATCTGGGAAATCGCCGGGGAGGGAAACGAAGACACGGAACCCAACTACTTGTTTGTGGAATCCGACCGTTCCGCCGCCTGCGCCTGGCAAGCCCCGAACGGCCCTGAACGCGGACTGCGCGGCGCATGGGCAAAACAGGGCAGCGAACTTCATATCGCCTGGGACACCGGGCATTACACGATCCTGCGGGAAACGGAGACGGGCTTTGAGCATGCGCGCATACCCGCAGGTGAAAAAATCGAACAATATGACGCCGAATACAAGCCTGCCCGGCGCATCAGCAGGGACAATGTGCCGGAGGGCTGGTACTCCGACTACAAAAAGGAGCGGGAACGTTTTACCGGCGGCGTCGCGTTTCAAAACCGCAACAGCGCCCGCAAGTTCTACCGCGGCGAGTGGGTTATCAAACGCGGCGAAACGACCTTCGAACGAATCAAAATCGGCCGCTTTGGAGGCCTCGAATCCAGCCGTGACACCCAGCTCTCGGGCGATTGGCGGATGGAGGGACAGGATCTTTTCATGCGCTGGGCCGACGGCGTCCGCAAGGTGCTGAGCCCGATCGGGCACGGCTTTCTCCTTTATGAATACGAGCCCGGTCGCCCGATTGACGGCGTGCCGAACCGCGTTTTCCAGGCCGCGCCGGCCGATCCGGACAAATTGGCGGAGCATCTCAAAGGACGCGAAGCTGTAAGCCGTCGGGTTCTGGAACTCGCCAAGTCCGCGGGGCTTGACCCCAACGCCGGAACCCGGGGCTGGGGGCGCACCTTCATGCGGTGGGCCTGGCCCTTCAGCGAGGAGGCTGAGGAGGAAAAAGAAGGCCCATCCGCCGAAGACGCGCCTTCCGAAGAAGACAAAAGTCAGCAAGACAAAGCCTCCGAATCTCCCTGGTGGTGGCCCATGTGGAGCGAACGACCCAAATCCGACGAAGCGAGCGCAAAGCAGCAGGACCCGGAGCCAAAGGTCGAGGCATCGACCGCCGAAAGTCCGGAAAAATCGACGGATGAAAATGACCCCGATCCCGCGCGCAAACCGGCCCGAAAGTCCGAAAAAAAGGATTGGTCCTGGCCCTTCTGAAATTTGAAAGTTGCACTCCGACCGCTGCTTTGTGCAAGATTGAACATTCACAATCTTTAAATTATGAGTACTACAGTCAAAAACACCGCCCTCAAGCCGAGCACGCTCGCCGACATCGATCCCGAAATCGCCGACGCCATAAAAGGAGAACGGGAGCGCCAGGAAAATCATCTGGAGTTGATCGCTTCGGAAAATTTCACCCTCCCGGCCATCATGGAAGCGCAGGGCACAATTCTTACGAACAAATACGCCGAAGGCTATCCCGGCAAGCGCTACTATGGTGGCTGCGAACAAGTCGATATTGTCGAGCAGCTGGCCATCGACCGCGCCAAGGCCCTGTTCGGCGCGGAGCACGCGAACGTGCAGCCGCATTCGGGCAGCCAGGCCAACGCCGCCGTGTATCTGGCCTTTCTCAGCCCGGGTGACAAGATCCTGACGATGAACCTCTCCGACGGCGGGCACCTCACCCACGGGCATCCCATGAATTTCAGCGGCATCTACCACGAAGTCGTCAACTACGGCGTCCGGGCCGACAACGGGCTCATCGACTATGACGAGATCGCCGAGACCGCGCGGCAAGAAAAACCAAAGATGATTACCGTGGGCGCTTCCGCATACTCGCGCACCATCGATTTTGCCAGAATGGCGGAAATCGCCCGCGAAGTCGGCGCCTACCTGTTGGCGGATATCGCCCATATCGCGGGCCTCGTGGCGGCCGGCATACACCCCTCTCCGGCGCCCCACGCGGACTTCACCACAACCACCACCCACAAGACGCTCCGGGGGCCGAGGGGAGGCCTGATCCTATGCAAAGCAGACTACGCGAAAAAAATAAACTCCGCCGTCTTTCCCGGAATACAGGGCGGGCCACTCATGCACGTCATCGCGGGCAAGGCGCTCTGCTTCAAGGAAGCGGCGACCAGGGAATTCCAGGCCTATCAACAACAAGTCGCTGACAACGCCAAAGCGCTCGCAAAAGCGCTTATGGACAAGGGGCATCACATCATCAGCGGGGGCACGGACAACCACCTCATGATGATCGACCTGCGCCGGAAAGATCCTGAATTGACCGGAAAAGTCGCGCAAATCGCCCTCGACAAAGCGCATATCACGGCAAACAAAAACACCGTGCCCGGTGAAACCCGCAGCCCCTTCCAAACCAGCGGTATCCGGCTCGGCACGCCCGCCGTCACCAGCCGCGGCATGAACGAAGACGACATGGCGCAAATTGCCAACGCCATCGATCAGGTCCTTGCCGCGCCGGAAGACGAAAACGCGATCGCCGAAGCCAGAAACACGGCCCTTGAGCTTTGCAAGGCCTATCCGCTGCCGTACTAAGGGCTTGTTTGATCGAGCACAGGAGAAACACTTATCACTGCTCCTCGGCACTGCAAAAAAACGCGCCAGAAACCCGATAAAAAAGATGCGAAAATATTCGACACACGCCCGAATTCCACCTAACTTAATTGGCGGATCGAATAAAAAACCAGTCGATTGATCAACTTATCCCTAAAATATAATCC
>JBKGYB010000088.1:0-7728 GCA_046546295.1 Opitutales bacterium
CGAAAACCCGAAGATGGTGTCACGCAAACTTCACAGGGGGAAGGAGTCCTGATGCTACGGGTTGACGTCGTTTTGGATCCCGGTAACTTTTGGGAGGATGGATTACCGCTTTTTCGATTACAACGCGACCACGCCGCTCTGGCCGGCGGCAAAGGCGGCTTGGAATGAAGCGTCCGACGAGCTGTGGCTGAACCCGTCCAGTCCCTATCGGGCGGCGGCACGGGTGGCCGTGCGGCTGGACGCTTTCCGGGAGCGGCTGGCGGACTATTTAGGGGTGGAGCCGGCGCGGGTCGTCTTTAATTCCGGGGCGACCGAAGGCAACAACGCTGTCTTCGCGCATTGGTCGGCCACCTTGCCGAAGGACGCGCGCGTTGGAGTGAATCCCACGGAGCACCCCAGTGTCATTGAAGCGGCCCGGGCTTATTTTGGTGGCGAAAGAATTGTATGGTTGGATGTGGATGCGAATGGCGTCGTGGATGCCGGGGCGCTCAAGGAATCGCTGCAAAACGGGATGCCGGCGGCGCTTTCGGTGATGGCGGCAAACAATGAAACGGGGGTGCTTCAACCGTGGCCGGCGATCGCCCGGGCTTGCCGGGAAGCGGGCGTACCGTTCCACTGCGATGCTTCCCAGTGGCTGGGCAAGCGTTCTCCGGAAGGGCTCGATGCTTGTGATTTTATCACCGGATGCGGGCACAAATTCGGCGGCCCCCGGGGCGTGGGATTTCTGGTGCTGCCGAGCGGCGATGCGGAGTGGAAAAGTTTGCGCGGCGGCAGCCAGGAGAGGGGGCGCCGGGCCGGCTCCCAGGACGTGGCGGGAGTAGCCGCCTTGATCGCGGCGTTGGACGAGGTCGAGCCGCGCATCCGAAAAGCGGATGCGCGCTTGCGCGACACATTTGTGGCAGAGCTCCAGGCCGTGGCGCCCGGCGTCCGTGCCGCGGGCGCCGGCGCGGAGCGTCTCTGGAATACGGCTTCCCTGTTGATGCCCGGGTTCGACAGCATGCGGTGGATAGGAGCGCTCGAAAAACGCGGCTTTCTTGTTTCCGCGGGATCGGCTTGCTCGACCGGAAAACAGGGGCCTTCCCATGTCCTTGCAGCCATGGGAATGGAAACGGGCGAGCTGCGCCGGGTGCTTCGCGTGAGCTCCGGATGGGAGACGTCGCGCGAAGATTGGACGGCATTGGGCGAGGCGGTTGCATCGAGTTACGAAGCGCTGAAAAGCGAAGCTTCCACGTCGACCTCGCATGTCATTTCGATTGATTAGACGAGGTTTCACCACAATGCGCTTTCAACGTCTTCGCCTCCGGGATTTTCGGAATATTGTTTTTACGGAAATAGAATTTGAATCGGAGCGTATTTTCCTTCTCGGCGACAACGGGCAGGGCAAATCGAATTTACTGGAAGCGCTCGGGTTGGTGACGGCTTTCCGATCTTTCCGGACGCAGAATGCGGGGGCTTTGCCGCGCCGGGGCTCGGAGGGCTTTGCCGCCGTGTATGCATTGGAGCAGGAGGGAGGCGGTGAGCATGAGCTGGAGCTGGCTTTTTCCCGGGGCGGGACGGGGCGTCGTGTTCTTCTGGACAGAGAGCCGCTTGACCGCTTGGGGGAATTGATCGGGCGTTTTCCGGTCGTGCCGCTTTGTTCCGACGATCTCAAGCTGCCACGTGGCACGCCTGCCGACCGCCGTCGCTTTCTGGATCTTACGCTGTCCGCTGTGGACCCGGAGTATTATCACGCGCTGCGTCGTTATCACCGGGGCGTGGCCGAGCGAAACCGGCTCCTCAAGAGCGCTGGCAGGGATGCCGAACTCGCGGCCTTTGAGAGCGAAATTGCCCGGCATGCGGTTGTTCTTAGGGAGAAGCGCGCCGCAGGGGCGCTCCGTCTTGGCGAAACACTTGCGGAGGTCTATGCCGGGCTTGCGGGGACTGCGGAACGCCCCACGCTCGAGTTGCATGGCAGTATGGAATGTGCCTCGATGGATGCCGTTTGCCGCGAACTCAATGCCGCCCGGGATCGGGATCGTCTCGCGGGGACTACGAGCAAGGGACCGCACAGGGATGACCTGGTGTTGACGCTTGGCGTCGGCGGAGCGAGAGAGTATGCCTCCGACGGACAACAACGCGGGCTCTGCATAGGCTTGCGGCTGGCCCAGGCCCGGATCTTTCAGGAAGAACTTGGCGTTCGGCCGGTTTTGCTGGTGGATGATGTATTGGGTGAAATGGACCGCGGCCGTAGGGAAGCATTCTGGCGGGTTTGTCCGCCCGGCCTGCAAGTTATCGCGACCGGCACTGAATTGCCGGACGCAGAGGAGCTGGACCAATGGACGGTCTGGACGGTTCGGGAGGGAGCTCTTAAAAAGAAGACGGGGGCGGCAGGATAAGTTCCTCCGTTATGCTCAAGTGGCCGGCCGGGTCGCAGTTCGCTCGCAGACCGATGAAACTTTCCCGGAACCGGTCGTAATAAGGCCAGAGCAGCCGGCGGTCGGTCTCCGGGATGGTCAGCCGGTCGATTGCCGCGCGCGGAAAAAAGCGGAACCGTCCTTCATCAATGACAGCGGGCAGCTCGTTCAGTCGTTGCCGGCAGTCGAACAGGAACATGAGCCAGTGGCCGGCGCCTTCGTAGCTTTTTTCCGAAATATACCCGAAACAATGCAGATCCGCGTCATTCAGCTCCATGCCGACTTCTTCCAAGGTCTCCCGCCGCGCACACTCATAAGGCGATTCGCCGCGCGACATGTCGAGCTTGCCTCCAACCGGGCTCCAGCAACCGAGGTTGGGCGCTTTGCGTCGCTCGATTAACAAATGGGCGCCGCCGGCATTGCGAAGAAAGACGAGCGCGCTGATTTTAAAGGGCAAATCATCGGTCATATTGCCGACGTGGCGCAGGACGGCGACCGGTGCAAGTCTATACCGGTAAAAATTTTAATGAATTGAGAATTTTTGGGTTGCTTCATCAGGAACCAATCCCTACACCTTAGCGCAATTCAACGCGAACTTCCTTCCGCCGGCCTTTACAGCCGGAGGTCACAGCCCTATACACGTCATTTCTTAAGGTTATCCCAAATACCAGATAAGAATAAATAACATGAGAACTTTTGCCCCCCATTTATTCCTGCCCGGCTTTTTGATTTTTGCTCTCGCCTTTGTGGCTGCGGCATCAGCTCAGGAGGATCCGGCCGTTGAGGTGGACCGGGTGGACTTCGATTCCACCAACGACGACTGGACCCAAATGGAAATCGAGTTGGCACCGCAAACGAATCCGGATCCGGAGGCGCGTGACGAAGATTATATCGAAGACATCAAAATAAAAGCGTATCTGGCCTACCCGAAACAAGATGCGGACCGGGAGTTCGACTATTATACGTCCGAGGTTGAAATCATCATTCTGGAGCGTCGGGAGGACGCCAATGTTTATTTTTATCTTCCCGGGTTGATTGTTGAGCGGGATCGCTTGAAGGAAGAACCCGAGTTCTGGTATGTGGAAATTGAAGTGGCCGGGGAGACGCAGCAGCCCCAGGAAGAAGGGATGAGCCGCAACATTCAAAGCCCGGAGGTTCTGGAGTCGTTTCTTGAAAGAGCGACAGGGGAGGCGAAGACGGATGTGCTGATGCCTGTTTATTACGCGCCTGCGGATGCACAGAGGCGGGTCGAGGATCTGCCGGCATTCCGGCGCAGCGACATGCGCGGGCTTGAGTGAGGCGTTTGCTCCGCTTGCAGCTAAATTAAATGCGCTTTATCCATGAGTGGTTCCAAAAGATTGATTATTAATTGTGGCGCTAGCAGTGTTACCGCCGCTGTCTTGTCGTCCCATGCGGGAGGCCATCACGTCGACAAATTGGTCTCCGAACCCTTGCGGTATGACTATTCCAATGAAGAAAGTTGGATGGGTGCGGTTACGGATGCTTTCAGAGCGCTTGCCCAAAACCACCATCTGTCCGGCAAGGCCACGTTTATCATACCCGGCAGCCAGATACTCACCAAGACAATCCGGGTTCCTCATGTTGAGGCTTCGAAGCGAGCGCAGGTCGTCGCATTTGAAGCGCAACAAAATATCCCCTATCCCCTGCACGAAGTCGTGTGGGACAGCCAGGTGATCAGTGACGACGGCGTGGAATCGGAAGTTCTGTTTATTGCGTGCAAGTCGCAGGCAATAAACCGGTTCTGTGAGCAGGCGGCCAGCGCGGGGTTGAAGGTCGAAGCAATCAGTGCCGCCACTGTACTCGAACTGAACGCGCTTCGCCTCGCTTATCCGAAGCTCGATGAAGACCTGCTCCTGATCAATGTCGGGGCTCGTTCGACCAATCTGCTGTTTTGCAGCCCCGACGGGTTCTTTGTTCGCAACATTGCCCTTGGAGGCAACACCCTGACCCAGAATATTGCTGACAGCCTGGGGCAGCCCTTTACCCAAGCCGAGTCCATAAAACGCAAATTTTTCAGCGAGGAGGCGGATTATTCAGAGGACGATGCCGGGTCCAAGGCTCTGATTTCCAGCGCGGATTCCTTTATCCGGCGGATGAGCCAGGAAATTACGCGCTCAATCGTGAACTATCGACGCCAAAGGAAAGGCTCGACTCCAAAGCGCATTCTATTAACCGGGCGGGGGGCCTTGCTCAAGGGTCTTTCTGAAAAACTGGCTGAAGCACAAAAAACGAAGGTCGAATTCTTTGATCCGCTTCAAAGCGTAACACTTGACGGATCAATCGATATCGAGGACGACGGCCTCCGCATGCAGCTCAGTGAGATTATAGGCGAGGCCTGTCGCGACACAGTGCCGGAGCCTGCAGGGGTGGACCTCCTTCCGGAGAGGATCCGAAGCACGATGCGCTTCAACAGGCAAAAACCGTTCCTGTTGCTGGCAGCCGCCTGCTTGGCTGCGGCTCCCTGGCCTGTTTATTCCATCATTCAAGCAAAGGGCGAGGCCTACGCCGAACAGGCGGAGGCAATTGAAGCCGCGATCACGCCCCTTGAGCAGCGCAATGAGCGACTCGCGGACTTGCGGGAAAGGGCGCGGGCATTGGGAGCGTCCATCCAGCGGGTGGAAGGCTTGAAGAATTCAAAATCAAACTGGATCCAGTTTTTTGCCGAATTGCAGGAAAGCCTCACTTCCGCGGAAGACGTATGGTTGGATGCTCTAAGCGTGGAACGGGAGCAACCGGAAGACGGGGAGCAGAGTTATGAGGTCGTGGTGAGCGGGCAAATGCTTGTACGCGAAACAGCGGAGGCGGGCGAAAGAATCAGTCAAGCGGCTCTATCGCGACGCATCAAAAGCTTGCAAGCCAGCTTCGAAGAGTCCGAGTTCGTTGTTGATTCGGGCTCACCCGTCATTACATGGACCAGTCTGCGGGAAGGCTTCAATGTCCTGCCCTTTAGAATCAACCTTGTCGTGGACACGACTAAACCGCTTTAATTGTTCATGGGCTTTCTTAAAAAACATCCGCTCTTTATCCTGGTGGTGCTGCTGTTACTGGCGGTATGCGGAACCGGCATATACCTGGCCTTCCAGAAAACGCAAAAGGTGGCCAAGGAGAAGGACAGGGTGACGCAGGCGGAACAACGCTTGCAAAGCTTGCGCCAGGAGGCGCCGGCGCCCTCGAAAGAAAATATTGAGGCGGCGCAGGCAAATATCGAGGATCTTGAAAGCAGTCTCTATGAAATTCGCGAAGATCTGCAAAGCGGAGCCAATGAAAGAATCGAAGCTTCAACGGATGGCGTTGGCGTTATGGCGTCCATTCAGGAGTATATATCCGATTTGCAAGACAAGGTGGAAGCGCATGAGAATGACGACGGCGAACCGAGTCCGATCGAAACGCCCGACAATTTTGCCTTCGGGTTTCAGGCTTACATCGACGAGGCCAGTGTTCCGGATGACGCCGATGCCATTCCAAAGATGGACAAGCAGCGCCAGATACTGCGTTACATTTTAAACCAGCTGATCGGGGCGGACCCTGTGTCCATTGAAGCGGTCAAACGGGAACTGGTGGAACGCGGCGGTTCGGAAGAAGCCTCCTCTCGACGGGATAGAAGCAATGGTTCGGGCTTTACCATTGATCCCGCTATTTCGGCTCGCGTGCCAGACGCTATCGAAACGATGGCTTTTCAGGTGACCTTTACCGGCTATACGGATGCATTGCGTGCTTTTCTCAATAACCTCGCGACCTTCGAATTGCCGATTGTCGTTCGCAGCATCGACGTCAGTCGTCCGGAAGGCATCACGACCACAGCGGCGCCTGAGGGGGACGACTCCGACTTGGAAAGCCTCTTTGGCGGGTTTGATGATGCTGATTCCGAGGAAGGCGATGCTACTTTCGAAGCAGGTGAAGAACCCGAGACACAAAAACCGGTAATCGAGGAAAACATCTCTGAATTCACGGTCACGCTTGAATTCATCGACTTGATCCTACCCTCCGATTCAGAAAACGAGGAGCCTGATTCAGAATGACCAAGATCTACGACAAGCTTTTATTGCTGCTCGCGCTGGGCGCCCTCCTTGCGGGCGCCGGTTATTACTACCTGCAATCCGGAAACATGCCTTCGGAGGACCCCCAGGTTGAAACAGAGCCGGCGGCGAATCCCTACAAGCCTGTGTCAGTGACCGAATCAGAGAGCGGCGCGGCCAATTGGCCCGAACCGCCCGAACAGTCGCATGGCCCCAATTGGGTCTATGATGTGTTTACGCCTCCCAAAATCTACCTTGATGAAGACGGGAATTTCAGCGCAGAGCCAATCGAGCCCCCGAGGCCGCCCGAGCCGTTCGGCGTGTATTTGGCGGATATTGACCGAAACCTGTATCGCCTGCAGTTGCAGGGCTATGTCCGCGAGGATCGAAGCGATGCGAAAAAGAGCCTTATTCTTCTAGCGGATGAAGAGCAAAACAAGCGCGTCCGTGTCCGGGTGGGCGAAACCGTCGAGGATTCCGAATTCGAAGTCCTGGATTTCGAAATCAAGCGGGAAGAATCCGAAGGTGGCGGAGTTAACAATGTGGGCGTCGTCACATTGCGCGACATGCGAACGGACGAGACCATTGAATTGGATGATGAGACCCGGCGTTACGAAGACTCGCTGACGATTGTGATTCGGTCAACAAACGATCCCTCCATTAAGAAAGAGTTCAGCGAAGCGGATCAACGGTTCGAGATGCTTGACGCAGAGTATATCCTCGAGTCCATAGACATTGAAAACAAGTCCGTGACCGTAACCAAACTTCCCGGTGAAGACGAAGAATTGGATGATGATGAGGAAAAGCCCGAGCCCGAAACCAAAGTTTTGGAAGTAAGGGATCGACCGCCGCAGAGCGGAAATGGAAATGATTCCCGGAACCGTCAGGATGAGGACGAAGAAGAAGAAGAAGAAGAAGAAGAAGAAGAAGATGATGAAGAATCCAGTGGACTCGATGAAATTTTTTAATTTTTAATTGCCAGAAAAGCCATTGATAGACATACAGCCAAAAAACATTATGAAAAAAAACCATCCCCTCAAGTTGCGCGTCGTGACTTTGTTTGTAGCCGGAGCAATAGGCTTTGTGCCTGTGCTGGCGCCTCAGGCACTTGACGCCCAATCGCAAAACGAAGAACAATCAGAGGAAACACAGAAGATCCGCTTGATGGCTGAAGCTTTGCGCGCCCGTGATGCGGGCGACTTTGATCGCGCCAAAGAGAAGGCGGAAGAACTGCTCAAGGTCGCGCCCGATGATGAAAATGCGGAAGGTTTGCTCGCTTCCATTGAAAAAGCGGAAGA
>JBKGYB010000089.1:0-7725 GCA_046546295.1 Opitutales bacterium
TTAGGTTGACGCACATGCGCTTAGCGGGATCAGTGTTCATCAGTGGTTGTTGCATTCCAATTATAGGATTAGGTTGACGCGAATACGTCAGGCTGGGGCGGGACGGTGAGCATCTTCGCTACACTCCGTCCAGCCCGTTTTCGGGAAGAAGCCGGTTGTCGGAAATTTCGGATTGTGTATCGATTCAATTATGCAACGGCGCGTAAATCAAGAGGACGCAATGCAATGCAGCAAGCGGTTCCGGAAATTGTCCTCCACATCACTGACCTTGAGCGAGGGCATCCGCCCGTCCGGGGCGCGCACGACAATATGCCGGGGCGCATCAACCGGATAGGGCCCGTAGGCTTCGGGAGGGGTCGGACCAAATAGCGCCAAGACAGGCGTTCCCACGGCGGCTGCCATGTGAACCGGCCCGCTGTCGTTTGCCACAACCGCGGCGGCCGTTTGTACCAGACTCAACAACTCCTGTAAACCGGTCTTTCCCGCGAGGTTGCGCACATTGCTTGCCTCCGGACAGGCCGCCGAGCACGCGCTTGATCCACACCACAGGAAGCTGCGGCCCGGGAATTCCCGGGCCGCACGGCTGAGGAATTCCGTGAAATACGGCCATGTCTTTTCCGGGCGACGGCTTTCGGGAAAGATGAGAATGGGCGGTTCGCTCCCCGTTGCCGCATATTCCGAAACCGGAAGCTCGAAGCGCGGCGCGCCGACAAGTTCGCGCCGCAGCCCCAACAGGGGCAGGAACTCCAGCAAAATTTCAACGGCATGCGGGCGCTCGGCGCGAACGGCTGGCGTCCGCTCCCCGTAAAACCACCCCGCACACTCGCGGGCATCAGCCCGCCCGAGCTTTCGCTCCGCCCGCGCGGCCCACGTCATCAACCCGCTGCGCGCCAACCCCTGCATGTCCAATACCACATCATATCGACTGCGACGAAGTTCGCACAGCAATTGCAAAAAAGCACCCGCCCCTCCCTTGCGGTGAAAGACCAGCACCTCGTCAACCGCTTCACAGGTCTCCAACAGTCCGGCAAACCCGTCACCCGCCACCCAAGTGATATGCGCATCCGGCTTTTGGTTCCGAATTGAAGTCACCACCTGGAGACCATGCATGATGTCACCGAGTGATGAAGGCTTGATCACCAGCAAGCGATCATTCGGTGGCTCGGGGGATTGTTCTTGTGATGTATTTCCCATGGCGTTCAGCTTGGCACGGACGGCCCCTCTTTCGAACGGGAGGCCCGCAGGGCTTTTTTAAAAACTTCGAGTGCCTTCGGATTGTTCGGCCAGTTTCTGACAAAGCGCCGCCAGTCTTTCGCCCGCCCACGCCGAAAAACGAACGAGCGCACCCCGAATCGCATGGCGTCGAGATCAAGCAGGTAAAGTTCGTGATTCGGAGCAACCACCCAGTTTGTCGCTTTGAAATCGCCGTGTATTGCACGTAGCCGTCCCAGCCGGCGCCAGGTTTCGGCAAACCCTTGGGCAACGATAGCAAACGATTCATTTTCCGGCGGGGTCCTTTCCGCAAACTCAGGCAGCAACTCGCCGTCCACATATTCCATCAGAAAATAACAAAGCCCCCCGCCCGGAACGGTCGGGGACTCACGCACGGCAAGCGGACGGGGCGTTGGAACAAAAGACAAGCGGAGCACCCATGCGTTGGACCAGCTTTTCAAGGCGCGCGAAGGGACAAAGCGCCTGCGGAGGTTCTTCAGTCCGGTCTTCTTGTTATAACGTTTAAGAACGTATTCTTTATCCGAATGCGTGAACCTCTGAATTGTGCAGGTATTGCCGGCTTTCAAGCAGATACCTTTATTCATCAATGCTTCGGGCTCGGAAAAAAACCGTTCACACAGTTCCGCCTGCGCGTCCCGAACCTGAAAGCCGCGGCAATCCGGACGATTCACCCGGAGAAATTGGGTACAGTCGCGCCGGGTTTTTTTGAAATATCTTTTGCCCCGTTTTATTTGAACCTTTGAAACAGCAGCCTCCAATTGGTCGAACAGTCGCTTGCCGCCGGCGGACTTGTCCGGGTGGTAGCGGGTTTTCAGAGCCGAGCGAAAGGCCTTTTCCGCGCAAGGGGGCAGGGTTGAGCAAATCCCGGCGAGGTCCGCCAGCCTGCGCCGAGGTCCCAGTGACCGTCCGCCCTTTCTGAAGCGCATGGTTCCGGCGTCAAGCAGATGGATTTGATGCCCGTCCCACAACAAATTCCCAATGTGCTGATCCTGCTGCCAGGCGCCTGCTCCGTGCATGGCGTCGACCAGTCGGGCAAGCGTATCGGCAAGTTGTTCCGTGGTTTCTTCATCCGCGTGTTCAAAGACAACATCCAGGGGTTCGGCCTGCCCGATATACCGCATGACCACCCACACCGCTCCACTCGACGGATCGCTCCCCACGAAGCGGGGCGCCGGGGCGGGCAAGCCGAGTTCGGCCAAGCGCTTCAGCCCCCTCCATTCCCGCTGCCAATCGCGCCTTTGGCGGCGGTGAACAAGGAAGCGCTTGGCTACCACCGCGCAATCTTCCTCCGGCAGGCGGGCGGCATACACTTCGCGCCGTCCCGGAAGTAGCCGGAGACAGCGCTCCGGCAGCAACTGAATGGAACCACCGGCTGGAGCGTCACCCGCCGCCTCAACAAGCGTGAGCTCTACGGGAGTATTCTTTGGAACGGGCGGGCTCATGAGCGAACGGGACACAAATAGGCGCGGGCAGCCGACAACACGCGCTCCGGAGGGACATTTTCGATCAAACCGCCACCGGTGGGCAAGCAACCATCCGGTTGGACGATGTCGACCGGCGCCTCAAAAACGGGCCCTGTCCGGACCGGATTGGTGGGGCCGAAGGCAGCCACGACGGGCGTGCCAAGCAAGTTTGCGAGGTGCATGCCGCCGGTATCATTGCAAACCACGACCCGACAGGCCCGCAAGCCCTCCATGAAAGCGGGCAGGTCGGTCTCGCCGGCGGAATTCCGCACCCGCTCTTCCGGGAAGCCCTCGACCACCCGCGAGGTGATTGAGCGGTCATTCGCCGTTCCAAACAACCGAATCCTCAGGGAGGAATCGGAATCCAGCAAGCCCTGAACCACTGTGCGCCAATGGCAAACGGGCCAGCGTTTTTCAGGGGCATTTTCGGTCCCGCAGATCAGCCCGACAACACGATCCGCTTCCGGCTCCGGTGACTCCTGGGCCTCATCGGCTGGAGCCAGGGGCGTAAAATCGAGCGCTTCCTTCAGTCCGTAGGAGCGCAGCATCTTCTCCCACACCTCGACCTGGTGCGCCTGCGCCTCATCCACATCCGGCGGCAGCACATAGGGGTCGCTCAAGAACGGCCGCCTTTTGCCCGGCCGAAGCATTCCGAAGCGCTGGAGGCAACCGGTCGTCCACGCCTCGAGATCCCCGCGCAGGGAATTTGTAAACAACAGAAAAGTATCCGGATACTCCAGCCTGAGTCGGTAAAACGCCGGAAAATAACCCGGTCCTTGCTTCAGCAGGGCAAGAAAGTTATCCGCAACGCCCAACTGTGAAACCAGCGGTTGAAACGCGGCCTTGCCGATCAAAGTAAGCTCGAAGTCCGGGCGCCCCGCCCGAATCGCACGCAGCAGGGGAACGGTCATCACGACGTCCCCCAGCCAGTTGGGCAGGCGCACCCATAAACGTGTCTTGCGGGGGACCCGGGAACGGCCCCGTATACGGTTGTCCAGGTCGAGCTGTTGGCGCTTGCTCTTTAAATTAAAGCGCTTGCCCGGCCTGTAGTGGCAACCCCAGCGGTCGTGCAGCCAGAGCCAGTCCGCCGCGGCATTCGCATCGCGCCGCAAGTACGACTCCAGAACAATATGGCTGCGAATGGCCACTTCCGTCGCTTCCTTACAAGACGGAAGCGGATGCAGCGTCGCATAAGACTTCCAAAACCCCTGCCGCTCCAGCAACATGACATACACATCCGCATTGAAGCGCTTCGCCAGCAAGCCGGGCAAATCCGTCACTCGGGCGACCCGGTCCATAAACGTCACCGTCGTCCCGGTCCCCGAAGCATCCTGATCAAACAGGACCGCCACAATTCCGCCCTCCCGCAGGGTGGCCATCGCCCCGTTGTATCCCTCCCGGCGGGAAAGGAGCTTGGCCCCGAAGCGCTCCCGCTGCGCCGTGACCCAGGCGTTCACGGCGGGCTGATTCAAAGGCCGGAATATCGCCTTCAATTCGGGCATTGCAGGCATCCATCTGGGCAGCAAGGTTCCGGCTTCCGCCATAGTCATATGGGGCAACAGCAGAATAGCGGGACGGCCGTGACGTCCCCCGCCCTTGCAATACGAGCTGAGGAATTGCTCCATTTCGGCGTCGAAAGCGACAGCCCGGTCGAGGCGACGGGAGGAAAAATACGCGGATGCCGGCAAAAACAAGGCCATCTCAAACAGACGGGCACAACTTTCCCGAAAAACCCGGCGACGCCAGCGTTCGCTTTTTTCGGGATACGCATGGCGCAGGTCGCCGAGCGTCGTGTGCCGCCGCCTCCGCATGCAGCATGCAACGCCCCATCCCAGACACACGCAGGCCGCGCGCACCAGAGACTCCGGCAGGAGCGCGCATAGGCGTCCGAGTGCTTTCAATATAAACAACATGAGCAAGTTCGCAAAAAGACTGTCACGAGCTGAACCTTTCCGGGGGCCTGTTGGCAACGCCGAAATCACGCCTCCGCATGCTTCCGGCGCACAGGTTCTTTTCAAAAAGCCTTGATTGCCCCCCGCAAGGAGACATTTTCCGGGCATGGTCCTGTGGTAGCCCGACCGCTTCGAACATTCTCCCGGTTACCATTCACACCACCCTTTTCATTTTCATCCGGAAAAAGGCGCATCACCTCGCCGCCCGACAGGATCACAATATTTCAAGCCCTTGAATGCCACATGCCTTTCACCCGATCAGACCTGAGCCGTGCAACCGATGCTTTGCGACGGGACCCTGCCTGTCTCTCCAGCGTCGGGGTTGATCCGGCGCGACTCCGCGACCGGTCCCGGGTATTCGAAGTCGATTTTCCGGAAAACAGCGCCACGACCCCCGCCTATCTGAAAATTTACAGTTACCAAAAACATATCCTGCAACGCCTCTGGCGTCCCGGCCGCAGCCGCCGCGAGGCCCGCAACCTGCTCTTTTTCCGTAGCCTTGACATCCCGGCTCCCCGCGTCCTTGCATGGGGTCAGAAGCGCAATGCCCTCGGCAAACGTCTCTACGAATTCATCGTTACAGAAACAATACCGGCGGCCCAACCGCTCCCGGAATGTATCCGGGAACACTGCCCGGACCGCAGCAACGACCTGTTTTGTGAACGGCGTGATGCGATCATAAAAACCCTGGCACAACGCACGCGCCTGATCCACGCGCGCCATTTTTTTCATCGCGACCTGAAGTGGCGCAACATTCTCGCCCGCCCCTGCAACGAACAGACGGAACTTTTCTGGATCGACTGCCCGGTTGGGGCTTTCCGCTCATTGTCCCCCGTAAAGCGGCATCATATAATAAAGGACTGTGCCACCCTCGACATACCCGCGAGCTTATATTGCACGCGTGAAGAACGCATGTATTTTATCGCATGCTACCTGGATTGCGCGCCGGAGGACCCGAAAGTTCGAACCTTTGCCAGGCAAGTCGAAAACTACCGCAAGCGCCGGTTTGAGCGCAAAAATAAAGAAGGGGCGCCCCGCACTCCATAACCGGGGGTGGATGCGGCCTGACAGGACAGACGGAATGATTGATATCCCCGGCCGCAGGAATGAGCATTGACAGCAAGGGCCGCTGGAAAGAAGAAAACAGTGCGGCCCTGCGAAAAATCAGACGACTTCAGTTTAAACGCCGGAAGACCCACCATAGAATTGACGGATACATGAACATTTTAGGACTAGGAGGTGCCGTCGGGCACGACCCCGCAACCGCGATCTTTGTCGATGGGGAACTCATCGCAGCCGCTGAGGAGGAGCGCTTCATACGAGACAAGCATGCAAAAGGAAAAGCCGGGCATGAAGCCACACGGTTCTGCCTTGAATACGCCGGTCTCAAACCCGGCGACATCGACATCGTGGCCTACCCCTATGCCTCCATCCCGCTCACCCGTCCGGACCGCTGGCATTATGCCAGGCGCTACTGGTATGCCCCCGACCGGGCGCTCACCGCTATTTTCAACGGAAACCGCAGATTCAAACGCAACAAGCGCAAGGCGCTGGGCCTGCTCAAGGATCTCGGCTTTGACATGGAAAAGACCCGGTTCCAACCGGTCGAACACCACCTCGCCCACGCCAGCAGCGCCTACCACCTGGGCGGATTTACCGAAAAAACAGCCATCCTCGGGATCGACGGGAAAGGGGAATATGCCACGACTTTCTTCGGCTACGCCGAAAACGGCAGGATTCATAAGATCAAGGAGTTTTACGACCCGGATTCACTCGGTGGTGTCTATGGAGCGCTCACCGAGTACCTCGGCTTTGAAATGCTGGACGGGGAATTCAAGGTCATGGGCATGGCCCCCTACGGCAAGCCCCGGAAATACGACTTTTCACGGCTCATTGAATGGGGCGACGGGGACTTCAAGGTGAACACCCGGCTCGTGAATGTCATCGGTCCCCGGCGCTACAAGGAAAACGGGCTCGGCTATTATTTCAGCCCGCAACTCATCAAGTGGCTGGGACCCAAGCGCGAAGGCGACGAAATTGACGACCCCTATGTGGATTACGCCGCTTCAATGCAGCAACTCCTGGAGGATGTGGCGCTGCACCTGATCGATTATTATCTCGGCGATATTCTCCGTGAAACCGGAAAACTCGCTTTCGCCGGTGGCGTAGCGCTCAACGTGAAGCTCAACCAGCGCATCATGGCCCTGCCTTATGTCGACGAACTCTTTGTCCAGCCCGCGGCCAGCGACGCGGGCTCCGCGCTCGGAGCCGCTTCCTACGCGGCGCACATGGCAGGCGAAACCATCCGGCCCCAGAAGCACGCCTACCTGGGACCCGCTTACAGCACCGATGCCTGTATCGAAGCCTGCAAAAACCACCCCGAAAAACCCGGCTGGGAAATCCTCGAAGACCCGGTCAAAACCGGCGCCCGAATACTCGCCGACGGACACCCGCTCTCCTGGTTCCAGGGCCGCATGGAATTCGGTCCGCGCGCCCTTGGCAACCGCAGCATCCTGGGCGACCCCAGTCGTCCCGGCGTGGCCGATCGTATCAACGCGCAAATAAAATATCGCGAGCGCTGGCGCCCATTTTGTCCGAGCATACTGGATACTATCGCGCCGGACCTGCTCCAATCCACTCACCCGGCCCCCTACATGACGTTCACCTTTGACATCGCCGAGCACTGGAAAGACCGGATCCCGGAGGTCGTGCATGAGGACGGGACCGCGCGCCCGCAAATCGTTCAACAGGACACGAATCCGCGCTATTACGCGCTGATACAGGAGCTCGAACGTCTCCGCGGCAACGGAGCCGTGCTCAATACATCGATGAACCGTCGGGGCGAACCTATGGTGTGCTCACCCACCGACGCGCTCAACATGCTCTACGGCTGCGACCTCCAGTTTCTTATAATGGAAAATATCCTTATAAGAAAGCCGCAAGCGCCCGCTATATAAAAAAATCGGCAAGATAACGGTCGCGCGCGATAAAAGAGCGAAGTTTTTACTTATCGGAGGCAGGGCGTCCCGCCCTGAGCCGGTTGCCTCACGGCTAGCGCGTCCACCGCTCGTATCCAC
>JBKGYB010000090.1:0-7691 GCA_046546295.1 Opitutales bacterium
ATGATCAGTGTTCATCAGTGTTAATCAGTGGTTCAACTGCGGAATGTAGGTTGAACGGCGGGGATTTCGATTGCCCAAGTGCGACGGGCTGCTAGAGTTAAGTGTTACCAGGGTCATTATGTTGCAATCATCCGAAACGCTTCCGCCAAAGCATTCATCAGATGAGCCTTCCGTTCAACAAGGTTTGGCTGACCGCTTGGGGGAAGAGATGTATGCAAGGCGTATCGAGCTGGAGCGGGAGACGCGCTTGCGGAAGGGGCGCGGGCAAGGGAAAAGGTTTTTCAGATTTGAAAAAAGGCTTAACATCTACCGTTTAATTGCATTTGGATTAAAAGGGACCGGTTGCTGGAAGCGGGCCGTACGCAATTATCTTGCTGTTCGGGTGGAAAAAAACGAACATTACCTGGAACGCCTGCCTCCTGAATTCGATGGTTTTACTTTACTCCAGTTATCGGATTTGCACGCCGATTTACATCCTGATTTCCCCGCTGCCGCAGCCCGGGCGCTCGCGCCCTTGCAATATGACTGTACGGTCATAACAGGCGACTTCCGCACCTGTACTTTCAGCGATCCGACAGGCGCCACTGCGGCAACCGTTGAATTGTTGCGCGCGGTGCGTGGTCCGGTGTTTGCGGTTTTGGGGAATCACGATGCGCTTGAGAAAGTGCCCGTGCTCGAAAAAGAGGCCGGTCTTCGCTTTCTGCTCAATGAAAACGTCGCCCTGAGGCGTGGGTCGGAGGTCTTGCACCTGGCCGGAGTGGACGACCCGAATTTCTACAAGTGTCACGATCTTCAGCGGGCTGCCAGCGGAATTCCGGACACTGCTTGCAGGATATTGCTTTCCCATTCACCGCAGATCCACCGCGAAGCCGCCGCGCGGGATTTTGATCTGCTTCTCGCAGGCCATACGCATGGCGGGCAAATATGCCTGCCGGGAGGGGCTGTTGTCGTTCATGACGGGACTTCGCCGCGACGCTTGCTGGCCGGGCCTTGGCGCGAGGGCCGTATGCTGGGTTATACGAGCCGGGGTACCGGTGCGACGGGCCTGCCCGTGCGCTTGAATTGTCCGGCGGAAGTCACCCTGCATGTGCTTCGCCGGGCGCGTTGAGCTTCATTTTAAGGATTATGCCGCAAAGCATGACTTTAGGTTCCAATAAAAATTCAAGCTCCCTGAAGCTGCATTCCCCCGCGAAGGTAAACCTTTTTCTTGCGGTCCATGGCAAACGGGCGGACGAGCGCCATGAGCTGACATCGCTGATGGCTGCTCTGGATTTCGGGGATTGTTTGACTGTGCGCCGGCGTGAGGGAGAGGATCGCTTGTATTGTGACAATGGGATGGCGCCGAAGGGGCTCGACAACCTTGTGCTTCTTGCGTCCCGGGCATTTCGCGAAAAGACCGGGACGGATACATCTTTTTCATTTGAACTGAAGAAAAGGATACCTGTGGGCGCCGGACTGGGAGGAGGCAGCGGCAATGCCGCGACCGCGTTATGCGGCATGAACGCGCTGCTTGACAATCCGCTCGACCATGAGGAACTCGCCGCATTGGCGGCCGGGATCGGTTCGGACTGCCCGTTTTTTCTCGACGCCCGGCCGAGCGTGGTTCGGGGGCGCGGCGAGGTCCTGGAACCATTGCATGCGGATGCGGCGAACCGTCTGCGCGGCATGCGGCTGGCATTGTTTCAGCCGCCTTTCAGCATTGACACAGGCCGCGCCTACCGCCGGTTGGCGGCAGAGGCGCCGGAAACTTATCAAGACTCCGACTGGGCGGAGGAACGGTTGCGCTGGTTCACCACTGGCGGTTCGATTGAGGAGCTCTTGTTCAATGCCTTTGAACGTCCGATTGGATGGAAATACCTTGCACTGCCCGCTTTGCTGGGAAACTTGCGAACGAAGGGCCAGCGTTGCCTGATGAGCGGGAGCGGGAGCTGCTGTTTCGCGCTTTTGAATGATGGCGGCGCCTCCTCGGAAGAGCTTCGTAAAATTGTTAAAGAAGCGTGGGGCGACGCTGCCTTTTTTGTTGAAAGTTTGATTCTTTGAGTCAACGGTGTTTTACGGCATTGGACTGCGTTAGCAGCGCAAACACGCCGATTCCTGTATAAACCGACCAAATTTTTCCACGCCGTTCATTTTTAACCGTGCCAGACGACTCCACCAGAGAAGAAGTTGTATTAAGAGGCATCGCCGCTTCCCCGGGAGTGGCGCATGGAACCGCGTTGGTCTATCTGCAGGAGCGGCCGGAAGTGCCGTGTTACGAGGTGCGAGAGGACCAGGTGGAGCAGGAAATCGAGCGGTTTGATCAGGCGATTCTCAAAACGAGGCGGGAAATCAGTGATGTGCGCAACAAGGTAGCGGCGAGCCTCGGGGAGGGCGAGGCCCGGATATTTGACGCCCATCTCATGGTGTTGGAAGACAGCGCCTTGATCGATGAAGTGATTGCCAAAGCGCGTGCTTCCAAAAAGAACATCGAGCATTGCTATAATACAGTTGCGGAACGCTATATTGAATTTTTCAGCTCGATGGAGGACGAGTATTTGAAAGAGCGTGTTGCGGACATTCGGGATGTATCGCGTCGTCTTTTGCAAAATTTGAGCGGGATGCGGCAGGCGTATCCAGAGGATATAGCAGCGGACAGTATTATTGTTTCGGAAGATTTTACACCGTCGGAGGCCGCTGAATTGGACCGGTCAAAATTGTTGGGATTCGTTACGGACGGGGGCGGGAAAACCAGCCATTCGGTCATCATGGCGCGTTCCCTCGGCATACCTGCGGTGGTGGGGATGCACGATGCCACGCGCCGAATAAAAACCGGCGATGAAATTATTGTTGATGGCCACGACGGGGTTGTGGTTTTGAATCCGGGGGGAGTCAGACTGTTTCAGTACGGCAAGCGCGCTACCAGGCGTCGGAAGCTGGATGAGCTCTACCGTTCCGTCCTCCATGAAAAGAGCGAAACCAGGAACGGCGAATCCATTGGTTTGATGGCGAATATCGAGGGCTCAAGGGAGATGGAGCAGGCCGGAAAGATGCGGACGGATGGGGTGGGGCTCTTCCGCACCGAAGGGCTTTTCCTCCGGCATCACGGCTCCCCGCCGGAGGAAGAGCAGTACGAGGAATACGCAGCCGTCGCGGAAGCGGCCGATGGCCGGCCCGTAATTATTCGAACGCTCGACATCGGGGGCGATAAAACACTGGGCAATGAAAGCCTGCAGGAGGACAATTCGTTCATGGGGTTTCGGGCGATCCGGTTTTGCCTTGAAAACCTCGATATATTTGAGACGCAATTGAGAGCCATACTACGTGCGAGCAGCCGGGGCAACGTGAAGCTCATGTACCCGATGATCAGTGGGCTTGAGGAGCTCAAGAGGGCCGGCGAAGTCCTTGAAAAGGTTAAGCGGGATTTGCGCGACGCAGGCGAGCCCTTTGACGAAGCGATCGAGGTGGGCGCCATGGTGGAGGTGCCGAGCGCTGCGACGATTGTCGACTTGCTGGCGCGGCAGACGGATTTCCTGAGCATCGGGACAAATGATTTGATTCAGTATTTGATGGCGGTTGATCGATTGAACGACCGGGTGGCGCACCTCTATGACCCGGCTCATCCGGCGGTGCTTCGTACGATTCGGGCCATTATTGAAGGGGGGCGACATGCGGGAATTCCCGTAAGCATATGCGGTGAAATCGCCGGTGATCCTGTCTATGCCGGACTTCTTTTTGGAATGGGGGCGAGTTCTTTGAGCCTGAGTATCAGCCTCTTTCCCGAAGTGAAATACCTGATCCGAAAGATGGACGGAGCGGCCGCCCGTTCGCTTGCGGAGGAAGTGTTGTGCATGGAGGATCCCGCGGCAATTCTGGAACGCCTGGAATCCTTCAGGAATGAGACCTTGGGCGATCTGTCGCAGCTCGACGAAGAGGAGTGATCCGACGCGACGCTTTCTTCTCGACGCTCGGACAATATCCGCCGACTATTTCACGTATGCCTGCAACGATTTTCACAATCGCTAATCAAAAAGGGGGGGTGGGGAAGACGACCACGGCCATCAACGCAAGTTTTGCCCTTGCGGAGCAAGGGATTCGGACCGTTCTGGTGGATCTTGACCCCCAAGCCAATGCCACGAGCGGGCTCGGTTTGGAAAAAGAAGAAGGCGCCAGCCTGTATGGTCCCTTGTGCGGAGAGGGGGATGCGCTCGACAAGGTGCAGCCTGTGGGAGCCAGCGACAACCTGTCCGTTATTCCGTCGGAAGTCGACATGGCCGCCGTTGAAATCGAACTGGTGCAGCAAGATAATTATCTGGTGCAATTGCGCCGCTGCCTGCAACCCTTGCGGGATTCCGGGAAGTTTGATGTGGTGATTCTGGACTGTCCGCCCGCGTTGGGCATGCTTTCCATGAACAGTCTGGTCGCGGCGGATTATCTGTTGATTGCCCTGCAATGCGAATACCTGGCTATGGAAGGCCTGGGGGAGATTCTTCGGGTTGTGGAGAAGCTTCGGGAGGCTGGCATTAATGAAGGGCTTGAATTGGGCGGCGTCCTTATGACGATGTTTGATCAACGGACAAATCTGGCGCACCAAGTGGTGGGCGAGGTGCGCAATCACTTCGACGAGCATGTCTTCCGTACAATGATCCCGCGTACGATTCGCCTGAGCGAAGCGCCGAGCTTTGGCCAGTCCATTTTCGAATACGAACCCGAAAGCACCGGCGCCTACGCGTACCGCCGTTTTGCCGAAGAACTCATTGAACGCTTCAAACTCGAACGAGGGACTTGATCCCGATACGCTTCCCCCGTTGGAGGCGTTTTGCGACTACCTGACCCTGCAGCGGGGGGTCTCGCCACGAACCGTACGCAATTATCGCGCGGCGGTCGGGCATTTTGTCAACTGGCTCCAAGCCACGGGGAAGTGGGACGGGGATTTCGGGTCCGTTTCGGCGCTCACCGTGCGTTCCTTTCTTGTGGAAGCGGGACGCAAGCTTGCGCGCCGGACCCTGCACAATCGGGTCTCCGGATTGCGGGCGTTCTACCGCTACCTGCGCGACCGGGGTGTTGTAAGCTCCAATCCATTTACGGGCGTGTCTTTGCCCAAGCTCGACCGTCCGCTTCCGAAGTTTTTGAGTGAAAGCCAGGTACGCGAGTTGTTGGATACTCCGGTTGCACTATGGAATGCCGGCCAGGTGGGGGAGTTTGAAGCCTTTCGGGATACGCTTGCCCTCGAGTTCCTCTATGGGGGCGGCCTCCGTATAAGCGAACTCTGCGCGCTCAACCATGCTCATATCGATATGAAGCAGGGTGTGGCCCGTGTTCTCGGCAAGGGGCGCAAAGAACGCCTGTGTCCATTGGGGCCGGTCGCGACACGATGTCTCCGTAATTTTGTGGAGCGCTTTTCCCTGGAAGCGGCGCCGGACGCGCCGGTCCTGCCGCAAGGCAACGGCAAACGCATTGAGCCCCGGCAAATGCAGCGACGTCTCAAACTGTATCTTGCCGCAGCGGAACTCCCTCTTGATATGACGCCGCACAAATTGCGGCATTCCTTCGCCACCCACATGCTGGACAACGGGGCGGATTTGCGCGCCGTGCAGGTTCTCCTCGGGCATGCGAATCTTTCAACGACGCAGATCTACACCCATGTGTCGGTGGCACGTCTGAAAGAGGCCCATAGACAGGCGCATCCCCGAGCGTGAAGCATTCTCTATATGATTTGCTCGGCTTCCGCTTGCGCCCGCCCGGGAAATGTCCCAAGTTACCGGTTTTATGACGAAACGTTTCTACATTACTACGGCAATCGATTACGCAAATGGCTCGCCGCACTTAGGGCATGCCTATGAAAAAGTCCTCACTGATGTGGTGGCTCGTTTTCGGAGACTTATGGGCGACGATGTTCTGTTTGTGACCGGACTGGACGAGCATGGGCAAAAAGTGCAAATGGCGGCGGAAAGGGAAGGCGTTGCGCCCCAGGAGATCTGCGACCGGCTGGCTGAAGAGTTCAAGGGCTTGTGCGATCAGCTGCATATTTCCTACGACGATTATATTCGCACAACCGAGCCACGTCACAAGCAAGTCGTGCAGAGCCTCCTGCAAAAACTCTACGACGAGGGCAAGATCTACAAGGCGGATTACAATGGTTTTTACAGTATCCGTCAGGAGCAATTTGTAACGCCCAAGGAAAAAGTGGACGGCGCCTGGCCGGAAAAGTACGGCGAAGTGGTGGAAGTGACCGAGAGCAATTACTTTTTCAAACTGGCCGAACACCAGGAGTGGTTGCAGGAGTTGCTTAAAGAAGGCGAGGAATTGATCTACCCGAGCTTTCGAAACACGGATGTACAGCAATTTCTCAAGGAGCCGCTCAATGATTTGTGTATTTCCCGCCCGAAGGAGCGCTTGCAGTGGGGGATCGAACTCCCCTTCGACAGCGACTTCGTAACCTACGTCTGGTTTGACGCGCTGATCAACTATGTCACGGCGGCCGGTTATGGCACCGAGGACTTTTCCAGGAACTGGCCCGCCGATTACCATGTGATCGGCAAGGACATTCTTGTGCCCCCCCATGCCGTTTATTGGCCGATCATGTTGCGGGCGCTCGGCATTGATCTGCCCCGACGCTTTCTGGTTCACGGGTGGTGGCTCCACTCCGGGGCGAAGATGTCCAAGAGTATTGGCGAGGTCGTCAACCCGCTCGATTTGGTCGATAAATTCGGCGCGGACCCCTTCCGTTATTTTGTCACACGCGAGATGAATGTCGGGCAGGACAGCGAATTTTCGCCGGAGCTCTTCCTGAGCCGTTACAACAGTGATTTGGCGAATGACCTGGGCAATCTTGTGAACCGGTTATTGAACATGGGCGGGCGCTACACGGCGGGAAAAGTGCCGGCTGCATCCATGCTGGAGCAACCCGAAAAGCAGTTGCAGGAGCAGTGGCGGGCGGTGTCCGCGGAAATCATCGAACTTTTCGAAGGTTTTCAATTCCACAAGGGCTTGGAGCGTATATTCGATTTCATCACACGAATCAATCGATACGCTGAAATCCGGGCGCCGTGGAAACTCGCCAAATCAGACGCCGAAGAGGACAGGCAAAAGCTCGAAACCTCGCTGGCATACATGGCTGAAGCCCTGCGACTGGCGGCGGTCATGCTTTCCCCCGTCATGCCGGAGATCACGGACAGGATACGCCAACTGATCGGGGCGGAGCCCTTCGACCGGGTCGAAGGCCAGCTGGAATGGGGGACCACACTCGAAGGACGCCCACTTGGCGAAAAGACCATTCTCTTTCCGCGCCCCGAGAGCGCCTAGCCGGCATTCTGTCAGGTTTAGGGCAATGTGTAGGGGAGCTATGACACAAGGACATCGGGCAATGAGACATCGGGATAGGGTTAAACGTGAATGGTGCTATTTTAAGGGCTGTAAACTCCTCTTTGGGCTGACTGGGATGGACTGCTTTCCCGGTCTGAGCGCAGTCGAAGGCAACTGCCCATTGGTTTTGTAGTTAGCGATATTCAGTTACTTATTAAATATCGGCAGCTAAAGCAGCCGTTCCCGGTTTTTGGCACGATTACCTTAAGTCAGCTTGTTCCGTGATCAGAAAGGAGCCTTGGAGCGTTTTAACCTACATTCCGCAGTTGAACCACTGATTAAAACTGATCCCGCTAAGCGCATTCGCGTCAACCTAATGATATAATTGGAATGTAACAACCACTGATGAA
>JBKGYB010000091.1:0-7681 GCA_046546295.1 Opitutales bacterium
ATCTGTTGTTTGACGACCTCCCGGACCTGGGCCAGGTAGTCCTCCAGCGTCTTGTAGCATTTCTGGGTCGGGTCATAACCGTGCGGGCATGAGCCGGCTCGGTTTGGTCCCGGCGCGGCGATACCGAAGGCCATGTCGGCGTCCTTCGCGTCGGCGATGATGAAGTCCTTCAAGTCAGTCGAGCCGTCCGCGATGCGCTTCAGTTTCTGGTCGAGTGTTTTTTGATACAGCATGTCGTTTATCGTGATTGAGGTTGAATGGCCGCCTCCCTGCGGCAGGCCTCGGCCAGCAGACTGACGGGATGCTCCCGCTCCCGGATCAATTGATGCGAAAACTTCGCTTTCACGCGGGGCGTGGTCGGCTCGAGCTCGCGCAATTGGTCGAGCATGGCCTTACCCTTCGGAAACAAGACGCACCTCCGGCGGCTCGTCTTCCTCGATCCCGGGAAAACGCCCGACGTCCGGGTCGACAAAAACATTGTCGCGCGCGTCGTCATTGGCCGTCGAGACTTCGCCAATTACACAGCCTTCGACCTGCGGCCAGAAAGCGTGGTAAATTCCGGGGGTCAGGGTGATGCGCTCGCCCGCCGAAAGCATCAGGATTTCACCCGAATTGCGGGTCTCCGGAATTCCGTTGACCTGAACTTGAAACGGCGCGCCCTTCTCCGTCTCCTGCGGATGCCCACCCCAAAGCTCCAGCGCCAGTTTCCCGCTCCGGCAAATAATGTCCTCTTTCTTCTGTTTGTGGGTGTGCGCAGGCGTGGTCTGACCCTTCCGCGCATACATCAGCTTCTCGCAGTATTCCGGCTCCTCCGCCAGATTGATCAGAACCAGCCCAAACTTGTCGAATTCGCCGAGCCCGAAATCGGTGATGTCCCACCGCGGGTTTGGCGGCAGCGCCCAGCCATTGGCTTCAAAACAGGCTTTCGCCTCTTGATGGATTTTGTTGATTTTTGATCGTTTCATGGTGTCAAGCGGCCCGTATCAGCGACAGGCTCTCGCCCGTCCTCACCAACTCCAGTATCCGTTTCTGTCGATCCAGCGAAATCATGATTAAACATCAACGATCAATCTTGGAACCATTTGATTGAAAAAACAACGGTAAAGCCCCCCTTGAAAAAAAGCTCCGGCGTGCCGTTTGGCGGCGCGCCGGAGCTTTGTGAATTCGAATATGCGCAACAACGGGCAACGGCCCGGCCAACTTCGGCTACTCAGCGCAGCCGCAGCCGCCTTCTTTGTTTTCGCCTTCTTTGTCACCGCAACACTCGCCTTCCGAATGGACATGGCCGTGCTCCAGCTCTTCAGGCTTGGCTTCCCGGACTTCTTGAATTTTAACCGCAAAGTTGAGATTCATGCCCGCCAATGGGTGGTTGCCGTCGACGGTTACGGTTTCGTCATCCACCTTGACCACCCGGACCGAGATCGGCCCTTGGTCGGTGCTGGCCTGAAACTGCATGCCCTCTTCGACGTTGTCCACGCCCTGGAAACGGTCTTTCGGCACCTCCTGTTCAAGCGAGGGATTCACTTCCCCGTAGGCTTCGGACGGCTCAACGCGTACTTCAACGTCCTCGCCTTCTTTTTTTCCTTCGAGAGCTGCTTCCAGCCCGGGTATGATGTTGCGATGCCCGTGAAGATACGTGAGCGGCTGCTCGGGTTGCGACTGATCAATCAGCGTACCCTCGTCATCTTTGAGGGCGTACTCCAATGAAACGACTTTTCCTTCTGCTATTTCCATAATGTGTGGTGTTCTGTATTTTTTGTGATTTCGATTGAGCGATAATAAGTTAATTGCTTCCTCTACGACGTCAAAAACGAAAGAAAATTTAGCTCGAAAAAAATCCCGGCACCCGAAAATTTGTCATTGCTCCCCATTCCGACCCCGCCAGGTATCGCCACACATGCCCGCCCCAGACAATTCTCTCCTGCACCGCTTGCGGAAACACGCCCAAAAACGGCTTGCTTTCGACCCCGGGGTGCCGAAAACCCGGCAATTGCCGGCCTATAAGCGCTTTGTCGAGTTGGAGAACGCCATGCTGGAACGCAAACACCGCAAGGGCGACTCGGGACGAAAAGTCTGTCAGGCGCGGGCCGCCATGATTGATGTCGTCGTGGAAAACCTCTTCCTCGCCGCGCTTGACCTCTATACCTCCCAATACGGAGCGATCCCCTGCAAAACAGCTATTATCGCCACGGGCGGCTACGGCAGGGGCGAGCTGAATCCGCACAGCGATATCGACCTGATGTTCCTGTACCCGGAAAAAATTTCCGGTCAAGCCTTCGAAACATTTCAGGCCCTCTTGGCCGAGGAGATTCTTTATCCGCTCTGGGATCTCGGCCTCAAAGTGGGCCATGCCTCCCGCAACAGCTCGGAAGCGCTGGAAGAAGCCAGACGCGAAATCCGCTCAAAAAACGCCTTACTCGAATCCCGGCTCATTTGCGGCTCCGAACCGCTTTTCAAAGAAATGTACGAGCGCTTTTCAAAAGCGGTAAAAAAGGAAAATCCGAAAGCCTATATTCTTCAGCGGTTGGAGGAAGAGCAACAACGCCACGCAAAAGCAGGCAATACCGTCTACCTCCAGGAGCCCGATATCAAAAATGGCGTGGGCGGTCTTCGGGACTACCAGAACTTGCTCTGGATGGCCCACATACAGGCGGGCTACACTTCTTTTCGCGAAATCGAGAAGGTCAATTTGATCCGACGGGACGAACGCCGCCGGATGGAGCGTGCCTACGATTTCCTGTTGCGCACGCGGACCGAACTCCACCTGCAAAACCGACGCCCGACAAACCAGCTGAATCTTGAGCAACAACCGACGATAGCTGCTAACCTGAACTACCCGGAGGAAAGCATATTCGAACGGGTCGAGTCCTTCATGAAGGATTACTATACGGCGGCGCGCACGATTTACCAGACCTCCGAAATGCTGAAAGAACGTCTCGCGCTTTCGGCCCGCAAGGATTCAACGCCCATCACCTTCCGGGAGGCCCTCCGCGCACACCGCCATACACCGGCGAAAAAAGTGGATGGCTTTCTCCTTCGCGACCGGGTTTTTTCCATCGACCGCGAAAACGTTTTCGAAGAAGAACCCCTCCGGTTGATCCGTATTTTCCGGCTGCAACAACAATTTGCCGCCAAACTGGATTCCGATCTGCGCTATCTCATTTCACGGTCCCTGCCGCTCATTGATCACAGGATCATCAACAGCCCGTCCGCAGCGAAGAGTTTTTGCGCGATCCTCCGGAGCCCCGGCGAAGTGTACCCCGTGCTCAACCATATGCACGATCTGGCCGTCCTCGGACGCTACCTCCCGGAATTCGGCGGGCTCACGTGCATGGTGCAGCACGAATACTACCACCGCTATACCGCGGATGCCCACGTGCTGCGCACGATTAAGCATCTGGACGAAGTGTTTCTTAAGGAAAATGAAAGGGATGCGCCCTATGAGGAGGAATTACGCAAAAACGACGACCCCCTGCTCCTCTACTTGATTCTTCTGCTGCACGACATCGGTAAAACAAAAGGGGTGAAAGATCATGCGGTCAACGGCACACACATGGCCCGCCCGATTCTCGATCGGTTTGGTATTAATAAGGACCAACAGGATCAAATTTTATTCATTATTCGAAATCATTTGGAAATGGCACGATTCTGGCAACGGTTCGATCTTGATGACCCCGAAACCGCAGCCTCATTCGCCGAATTTGTGGGAGACCCGGAAAAATTGCGCTTCCTCTACGTGCATACTTATTGTGACGCACGGGGAACCGCCCCCACGCTATGGAACGCGTACAAAGACCTGATGCACCGCAGCCTCTTCAACCAGACCATGGAACAATTTGAAGGAAAAGACGTCGTCGAACAACGACGCAGGGAACACATTGCCCTGTTGTACAACGAGATAGTCGAAAACCCGGCGGAGGGCCTCTCAAAAGAGGAAATCGATGCTCACTTCAGCCTTCTTCCGGAACGCTATTTCATTAATACCGAGGCACGGGAAATCACCCTGCACCTTGGCATGGTGAACCGTCTGTTCAACCTGATCCAGTCCGCGGAATCCGTCGGCGCGCTGGCGCCGGTGGTGGAATGGTATGACGACATTGATTTGAGCATGACCGTGGTGAATGTCGTGACCTGGGATCGGGCCGGCCTCTTCTACAAACTGGCGGGCGCCCTTACGCTCGCGGGAGTCAATATTATCAGCTCGAAAGGCATCTCCCGAAGCGACCATATTACCATCGATACCTTTTATATCATTGATCCGGAGGGAGGCGTCGTCAACCGCCCAAAAGCCCGTGAAATTTTTGAAAGTTATTTGTCGGACAGCCTGATCCACGGCAAGGAATTGATGCCGGAAATCGAGGCTCTGGAGGAGAAGGACCGGCAGCGCAAGCCGAGCAAGGACCTGTTGCAGGCCCCCTTTCCACCAAGCGTCGAAGTTTATCACGAACTTTCCCTCAAGCGTACGATTGTCGAGGTGCGGGCAAGCGACCGGATCGGGCTGCTCTACCGGTTGGCGCGCCTTATTTTCACCAAAGGCTTCGATATCAGCTTCGCCCGCGTCGCAACCGAAAGAGGGGTCGCCATGGATACGTTCTACATTGAAAATCCCGCCCCGGACGACCCCTCGCTTGAGGCGGAAAACCTTATGGAACTGCGGCAGGAACTGGAAACGCTTCTTCATGAGACGGACGAATAGGGGCGGCTCATCACACTTGCCCAAAACGCTTCTATCCTGAATGCTTCAGGCGTTTTATGAACACCCACCCATCGGCCGAACATACGGCAATTGATTCCCTCTACCGGATCAGCAGCCTCGTCTCAGGAACCGACGAGCCGAAAGAAGCGCTGGAACTGATTCTCCGGGAGATCATCCATGTCCTCCAACCCAGCAGCGCCTCCATCTCGCTGATCAATCCGGACACCCAACGCCTCGAAATCGAAGTTTCCCACGGACTCCCCGATGACAGCTCCGCGTTCAAGCCGGCGCTCGGACAAGGCATCACCGGATGGACCGCATTGCACGGGCGGGCGGTGCTCGTGCCGGATGTCAGCGTAGACCCGCGCTACGTTTGCATCCGTCCGAATGTCCGCTCGGAAATGGCGGTCCCGATCGAGGACCAAGGGTCCGTGGTGGGAGTCGTTAACGTGGACAGTGAACGCGTTCAGGCATTTGACGCACATGCCCTGAAAGTCCTCACCCTCCTGACAAATGAAGCTGGCCGGGTGATTTCCAGACTCTGGTTGATACAACAGCTCCGGACAAAAGCCCACCAACTCGAATCCCTTGTCAAAACAAGCCGGGATCTGGTTGGACAACGGAGCATCGACGAAGTTCTGGAGGTCCTTGTCCGGGAAGGTCGGGAATTAATGGATTGCCACGGCTGCGCCCTTTTTCTCCTGACGCCCGATGCAAAAAACCTTCAGCTGCACAACATGATTTGCGGCCACAAAAAGATTGAGTCGGAAATCTCTTTTCCGGCGGAGGACAGCTCGATGGGAGCAGCCATCCATCGGCGCAAGCAGATCGAAGTCGCCAACCTCCCGTTCACAGAGGAAAACGCTTTTTCCACAATAATAAGTCGGGAGCGGTTAAGCTCCATGCTCGCCGTTCCAGTCGTCTTCAACGAGGAAGTGATCGGTGTCCTCAGCGCCTGCACCAGCAAGCCCCACCGCTTCCACAACGATGAGAAAAAAGTTTTCGGCACCCTTGCCGGACTCGGCGCCATCGCCATTCAAAACGCCCGCCTCTATGCAAGGATTTTCAGCACCGAGGAATCACTTCGCCGGAACGAGAAACTGACGACCCTCGGCATGCTCGCTGCGGAAATCGCGCACGAAATACGGAACCCGCTCACCGTCATCAAATTACTCTTCGACTCGCTCAACCTCGAGTTCAGCCCCGAGGATGCGCGTCACAAGGACATCCGGGTGATCGGGGAAAAAATTGATCAACTGGAGGATACTGTGGGGCGGGTACTCAATTTCGGACGCAACCGGGAAGGCATGCATGCCCATCATGACTTGAACGCATTGACGGAGGAAACGCTCCGGCTGGTACGCCTCAAGCTGCACCAGCAAAAAATCGACGTCCGTTACGAGCCCCATCCGGAAGGACTGCCCGTCACCGTGAACAAGGGACAAATCCAGCAGGTCATCCTGAACCTCATCCTCAACGCCACCCAGGTCATGCCGGAAGGGGGATGCGTTCAAATAACCACCACCCGACTTGACGGACACGCGGGCTTCGCCATCCGTGACAACGGGCCGGGCATGCCCGAAACCTTCCAACAGGAAATATTCGAATCTTTCCTCACTCACCGGCCCGAGGGCACAGGCTTGGGGCTTTCCATCAGCAAGCGCATCCTGCGCGCGCATCGCGGCGACATCGAGCTCCTTGAGTCCTCGCCGGAGGGCAGCGCTTTCCGTTTTTGGCTGCCGCTTGGATAAAGAGACCGCTTTTTTTCTCATGTACGCCACCCGTCAAATACTCTGGCCCTTCCTCATTGCGGGAACGCTCGTGTTCGTCTCCGGTCAATCGAACATCGCCACCCCGAACACGGGCTTCTCCATCGATAAAGTGGCCCACTTCCTCGTCTTTGGCTTGCTCGCCACTTCCATTGTCAGGCTTCCCGCTTTCTACCGTCGAGGCTGGATCGGCGCCCTCGCCGCCATCTTTCTTGTGTCAGCTTTCGGTGGTCTGGACGAATGCCGCCAATCCCTGACCCCAGGGCGCATGGTCGAACTCGCGGACTGGATCGCCGACACCGCCGGCGGCATTACCGCCACCCTCGCCTACCGCTACTGGGGATTTTACCGTCGCTGCCTCGAATGGACGCCCCGCAAAGCCTGGCAGCATCCGGGTTCAAGCTGAATCCAGGAGACGAGGGGACCTGCATACCGCTCTCGTTGCATCCCGCGCCTGCCTGCCCCGCTTAGCTGGTTTTTACAAGCAAGACCAGAATCCAGCGGGAATGACACGAACTCAAGGGGAGGGACAGGCAATCCCCCTTCCCATGCCCGATTCCTCGCCTTAAGTTAGCGGGATTCGGGTGTGCCGCGCACACTCACCCGAACCGTGCGCCGCGCAACCGGCGGCCCACGCTCAGATCGCCCCAGTCGGCTCCCCGCATCGCTTCTGTCGTCGGAGGACGCTTCCGCCCCCGCCCCAAATGGGCCGAAAACTTCGCGACAAACACCGTCGAACCCAGCACCACTCCATCGGTAAAGTACCGCACCCGGCAGCGCAGCGCGTCCGCCCGATCCGCAAGGCTTTCCCCGCGCTCCATCGCCCGCGCCGTCGCGGCCCGCACAGAAACGGCATCCTCGCCCGCCGCTCCCTTGCCGGCGATCAACTCCCCGTGAGCCCGCACGGCGCCCCGGGGATCCTTGCCGCCCCCCATATGGTCGGCCCAGACCTGCATCAGGCCCTGCTGAGCGAGCGCACTGCCCGCCGAAGCCTCCCCGTAGCCGCAGAAGCGGTAATTCTTCGGATCCGAGACCAGGCCGGCACGGACAGGATTGAGATCGATATAAGCCGCCATGGTCTGGAGCGCGTTGCCCTTGCCCTCCACCAGCACGCTTTTAAAGCGTTCCGCCCAGAGAGTGCCGTAGCGGTCATGATTCTTGTTATACCAGATCGAGAAGCGCTGTTTCAGCGTCTTCATGAATTCGGAAAGATCCC